>JAFTVM010000076.1 GCA_017465745.1 Oscillospiraceae bacterium | reverse complement strand
CTTCCAGTAGGGGTACTTGTCCGACTCATCCACCTCTTTGACCCAGTAATCTCCGGGTACCAGTTCCACATCGATGACGCCCGACGCGGAGGTGGTGAAGGGAGAGCCTGCCACCGGCTTGGTCAGGGCGGAATCCGAATAGACATTGAACTTGCGGCCGCCCAGATCCTGGCCTGTGTTGGTCTGCTTGATGATCCGTCCGACACCCGTGGTCTGCTTGTTGACCGCGTTGATGGTGATGGTCATGTTCGGTGTGGTCTTCGTCAGGGTCACCGTCCAGGAAGTCTGTCCGCTGGGCTCATACCCATCGGGGAACACCGTCTCCACCACCTTGTAGGTGCCCAGAGGCAGCTCGCCGGACTTGGCGTAGCCGGAGGAATTGGTGGGGCCGATGTAGTATTCCAGACCCGTTGCCTGATCCGTGGCGACGAAGCAGGCGCCTGCCAGGTTCTTGCCATTGGGGTCCTTCTTGTTGACCTCAATGAAGCCAGTCTGCTGGACATCGTCATTGATGTCCAGGTGGTACCAGGCCACGGCTTCACTGGACTTGGCGCCTGCGTTGGCCATGTATTCCACTGTGGAGATCTCAGGGCCTCTGGCGTTGCCCACATGGATCAGGAAATGGTACTTGCCCATATTGGCGCCGTAGCTGTACAGGTTGTACTCGCCGGCATAGATGCCGACATGGACCAGGGCGCCGTCTCTGGCAAAGACGATCACATCGCCAGGCACCAGATTCTCGTAGGCGGTGGTCTTGTCGGTGTACTTGGTCACCCCTGCCCCGGCGGTGGAAGCCAGGGAGTCCAGAGCGTTGCGCCACACAGCCACCGTAGTCAGATAGTACATGCTGGGGTTCCGGGGATCCGTTCCCAGTTCCTTGACCTTGTCGTAAATCACCGAGGTATCCACACCCTCGATGTTGGGCAGGTAGTTGCACAGGTAGTAAGCGACGAACGAAGCACAGACCATGCCGTTGGACTCAAAGTAGGAGAGCTTTGGTGCCAGCCCGGTGACGGTGGAGCTGCCGGCAATGGTTTCGTCGCCATTGGGACACAGGCCGCTTTCGTAGTAGCCGATGTCCGACAGGATCTGGGGTGCGTTGGTTTTCAGGCTGCCGGAGATGTACTGGGCAGAATAGAGCCAGCCATTGTCCTTCAAGGTCTGAACATCATAGCCCGTGTACGCCAGCGCCCGAAGGATGGAATTATCCCACATCTCGTCCGGAATGGTTCCCTGGTCAGCCATGAGAGAGACCCCATAGGGATCCGGCTCCAGCAGTCCTTCCGGGAAGAAGTTATCCACCGGTTCTCCGTAGGGATAGGGGTTATCCGGGTCAAGCGGATCAACCCACTCAACCGCATCCGGGAGACTGTCGCTGATGATCTGCCAGCTTTCCGGAAGAGTCTCCCCTTCCGTGGGTTCCTCCGTTTCTGTCGCCATAACGGAGAAAGGCATCCCCAGAAGCAGCACCATCATCAGCAGAAAAGATATCAGACGCTTGCAGGTAGATTTCATTCGATTGCATCATCCTCTCTGGGAATATGATAGGCCCCAGTCTTTTGACCGGGGCCGTGGGTTGGAATATTCAGTTGTGGGTTAGCCGTAGTTGGTGGGGCCGACCATGACACAGCCGTACCATTCGTACTCGCTGCCTGCCCGGTACTCCACACCGACGCCGATGTAGATGTTCTCCGCCTTGCCGATGTAGCTCCAGTGGGTGCCGCTGCCGCGGATCATATCTGCGATGCGTCTGCCCATGGCTTCCGGATCTGTCCCACGGAAGCCGGCGCAGATGGCTTCGGAGGTATCCGCCTCATAGTAGCTCTTGCTGGGATCTCCGCCGAACTGGGTCGCGTCGATCCAGCGGCCGTACTTGTAGTAGGCCAGGGCTTCCCGCTTATCCGCGGTATCATGGGAATAATTCCAGCAGAGCTGATCCGCCCGGTACTCGGCCACCAGGGTCATAACGGGCAGGGACACGCACCGGGAGACGCCTGCTTCCGCACGGTACTGGTTGATGTACTGCACCGCGTAGGATGCCACCTGCCGCTTGAACTCGTAGGTGATCTCCGTAACTGCAGGCTCGGTAGGATCCGGTTCCGTCTCCGGCGGTTGGGTTTCAGGAGGTACTTCAGGAGGTTCCGTTGCCGGGGGCTTCGTGGGTTCAGGCTCCCTCTGGGGCGGTCCGATGGGAGGCTGCGTTGCTGGCGGTTCCGTGGGTGGGGGCTGCGTAGCTGGCGGCTCCGTTACCGGAGGCTCCGTGGGTGGCGGCTCCGTTGGAGGATTCTGCGGCTTGGCAGGCTCCGTTTTCGGAGGCTCTGTCACGGCAGGCGGCTCGCTGGGAGTATCTTCCTCGGAGTCGGTGGTGTCAGGAACGGTCGGTTCCGTTTCGGAAGCTTCTTCTGTCTCCTGGACAGATTCCCTAACCGGGTCGGTTTCTTCCTCAACAGGTTCCTTACGTTCCTGCGTCGGTTCCGTGATCTCCACGGAGGGCGGCGGGTTCTCGTGGGGCTGTGGATCGTTTCTGGCTCCGCAGCTGTTCAGCAGCAGAAGCAGGGCGAGGGCGGGGATCAGGGCTCGGGTCAGTTTCATGGTACTCATTCCTTTCGTGATTTTTTGTAAGCCACAATATACTCACAAAAATCTGAAAGTCTAGCGCGCCGAAGATAATTCGGCACTACTAACGAAGATCCATGGGCAGGATATCATCATAATCACCAGCCCAATCCTGATTCCGGTACCCCGGCTCCGGGTAGGTCTGCTGATACTGGTTCGGATACTGCCCCTGACGGTACTGACCGCCGCTGTGATCGGGATTGCGGCCATAGTTCTGACCGGGACCATAGTCCTGTCGGGAGCCATAGTTCTGTCCATGACCATATCCCTGTCCCATCTGCTGCTGGTAGGCCTGCAGCACAGCGTCCTGAAGCTCCATCTTGGCGGAGTTGGTCAGAGCGAAAAACAGATTGCTGTATTTCTTCTGACCATCCTGGCCAGCGAAGCTCTCCTGGGGCATGGACACGAACAGCCCCTTCCGGCCATCCATGACCTTCAGACCCTTGACAACGAACATGCCATCCAGGGAAACAGACGCGATGGCCTTGATGTTCCCTTTCTGGACAAGCCTGTCGATCTTAGCGGTAATCTTCATTGCTTTTCACCTCAATATGAAAGAAAGATGATTCCCATATCCGCCAGAACCTCCCTCTGGGAGATTGGCTGGGGCTCGGCATACTTTTGCAGATGCCGGCTGACCTCCGCGTCTGTCAGGGAACGGTAGTTTCCTCTGTCATCTCCGATGATGAAGAAAGATCCAGCGATGACGGCGCCAGTGTCAAGTCTGCGGTTTCCTTCCAGACCTAACAGCTTGCCTTCTTCGTTGCAGACAATTACGGTTCTGTCAGCATGGGCAGGCACTCGCTCGATGAGGCCCCCCACCGCTTCCTGGAGATCGCTGAGATCTGTGCCGATCTCCTTCTCACAGGCAGGCTTCCCCGGCTCCACGAACACAACACGGTAAGTAGAGGGCTGCTGCGTCATACGCAGTCCCTCCCTCCATGCGCTCTCTGAGAAGAACACAGGATGGAAAGATAGCACTGGGCAGCGCTGCGCTGGCTGTCCGTCAGGCTTTCCAGCAGTTCTTTCAGGGAAGGCATTTCCGTCCGTGCTTCCGTCTGTTCTTTCAGCTGCTCCCGCCGGACGAGAATGGCATCCTCCGAAACCATTTCAAAAGAAACAATGGCACCGGATGTCATGCCCGCCGCAGTCCGCAGATCATGAGGGATGGTCACCCGTCCCTCGCTGCCGGTGACGCGGAAGATCTTCATAAATAGGGATCCTCACACCGATACCGACCGGGACAGCGGCAGCAGTCACCGAAACAAACCATGCTCTGCTCGGCCTCGATGGGCTCGATGATGAGCCGGCCTCTGGAGATGGTGTACTGGATGGTGGAGAACGGATCCAGATCCAGTTCTTCAGCTACCTCCGCCGGAACCGGCAGCAGGATGTAGTTCTTCATTTTGGTCGCTTTTTGCATGTTACTCGCTCCTTCAGAATTTGATTGACGTCGATGG
>JAFTVM010000075.1 GCA_017465745.1 Oscillospiraceae bacterium | reverse complement strand
GCCGCCTGCATCGGCTGCGGCACCTGCGCCCAGAGCTGCCCCCAGAATATCGACATTCCCGGCGTCCTGAAGAACTTCACAGAAAAGCTCGAAAAATTGGCAGCCGCGCAATAATTTGATATTGTAAAACCGCCATCCCAACGGATGGCGGTTTTTGCGGTTCAGAAGAACAGGAACTTCTTATGCTTCTCGCACTTGTATCCGGTCATGGTGAACCCTTCAGGGATCACGGCACGGAGGGCATCCTCGGCGATTGCGTCTTCGCAGAGGATCTCGGTGCGGCATTTTTCATGGGAGGACTTGACTTCCTTGACAGAAAATGCAGTTTCAATTGCCTTGCTGACGCGGGCTTCGCACTTGGGGCACATCATGCCCTCGATGGTCAGAGTAATTTTCAGCATATTTTTATTTCTCCTTTTGGGTTTACATAGTTATGCCGGGGTTTGGGTTGATAGTTTCATTTTACCTGAAATCCGGGGGATGTCAACGGCATTTTCCGCAGGAATAATCATTTTCACAACCACGCCGTCTACCGTCCTTCCAGTTTCGCCCACTTGACAAATTGCCGCTTCTATGGCAATATATTGTGGAAGAACGACCGACACACAACTATATATTGTGTTTATACTCTATAAGAAAGCAGGAAAAGCACTATGATCCGTAGTATTACCAAGCGGGACGGCCGTACCGTCCTGTATGATCAGAACAAGATCGCTGCCGCCATTCTGCGGGCGCTGGAGGTCTCCGGTGACGGCGACGCATCCGATGCCGCCCGTGTTGCCAATGACGTGGAGCGGGATCTGGAGATCCATTTTGTCTCCGGTACCCCTGACATTGAGAAGATCCAGGACACCGTGGAACGCCAGCTCATGAATCATGGCTTCAACGCCGCCGCCAAGGCATACATCCTCTACCGCGCCAACCGCACCCGCGCCCGGGAGGCCAATACTGCCCTGATGAAGACCATCGACGAGATCACCCGTATCGACGCCCGTATCTCCGACATCAAGCGTGACAACGCCAACATCGACGGCAACACCGCCATGGGCTCCATGCTCCAGATCGGTGCTGCCGGCGCCAAGGCCTACAACGAGATCTATCTGCTGCGCCCCGAGCACGCCAAGGCCTACCGGGAGGGCGACATTCACATCCACGACTTTGACTTCTACTCCCTGACCACCACCTGCTGCCAGATCGATATCCAGAAGCTCTTCCACAACGGCTTCTCCACCGGTCACGGCCACATCCGGGAGCCCAAGAGTATTGCTTCCTACGCCGCTCTGGCTGCCATCGCCATCCAGTCCAATCAGAACGACCAGCACGGCGGTCAGTCCATCCCCAACTTCGACTACGGCATGGCCGAAGGCGTGGCGAAGACTTACCGCAAGGCTTACTATCGCCTGGTGGCCGAGGCCCTGGAGGACAAGCTGGACAAGGATAACCTCAGTGAAGAAGTCAAGTCCCTGATCAAGTCCGTGGAAGCTCAGCTGGGCGAATATCCCCGTCTGGAGAACACGCCTGCCTTTGACACAGCTGTCGCCCAGCTGCTGGCAGATCAGTATGACCTGTCCAAAGAAGTAGCCGCCAAGCTGATTTCCCGCACCAAGGCCCGCTGTGAGCGCAAGACCAACCGGGATACCCGCCAGGCCATGGAGGGCTTCGTCCACAATCTGAACACCATGCACTCCCGTGCCGGTGCCCAGACCCCCTTCTCCTCCATCAACTACGGCACCGACATCACCCCCGAGGGCCGCATGGTCATCCGCAATATCCTGTTGGCCCTGGATGCAGGACTGGGCAACGGCGAGACCTGCATCTTCCCCATCCACATCTTCAAGGTCAAGGAAGGCGTCAACTACAACGAGACCGATCCCAACTACGATCTGTTCCGTCTGAGCTGCAAGGTCAGCGCCAAGCGCCTGTTCCCCAACTACACCTTCCTGGATTCCCCCTTCAACCTGCAGTACTACGTCCCCGGCCGTCCCGAGACCGAGGTGGCCACCATGGGCTGCCGTACCCGTGTCATGGGCAACGTCTATGACCCCACCCGCCAGATCGCCTACTCCCGCGGCAACCTGTCCTTCACCTCCATCAACCTGCCCCGCATCGCCATCGAGTCCAAGGGCGATGAGAAGGTCTTCTACGAAAAGCTTGCCTACATGCTGGAGCTGGTGGCGCAGCAGATGCTGGACCGTTTCGAGATCCAGGCCAGCAAGCACATCTACAACTATCCCTTCCTGATGGGCCAGGGTGTGTGGCTGGATTCCGAGCATCTGACCCTGAAGGACGATCTGCGGGAGGTCCTGAAGCACGGCACCCTGTCCATCGGCTTCATCGGCCTGGCAGAGACTCTGACCGCCCTTTACGGTCAGCACCACGGCCAGGGCGAGGACATTCAGGCCAAGGGTCTGGAGATCATCGGCTTTATGCGCGACTACTGCGACCGCAAGAGCCAGGAGATGAAGATGAACATCACCCTGCTGGCAACCCCCGCCGAGGGTCTGTCCGGCCGCTTCATCCGCATGGACAAGAAGCGCTACGGTAAGATTCCCGGCGTTACCGACCGGGAGTATTACACCAACTCCTTCCATATCCCCGTCTGGTATCCCATCTCCGTCTACGACAAGATCCGTCTGGAGGCCCCCTACCACGCCCTTTGCAACGCCGGCCACATCAGCTACGTGGAGCTGGACGGCGACACCGCCCGAAACGTGGAGGCCTTCGAATCCGTGGTCCGCTGCATGCACGACTTCGGCGTGGGCTACGGCTCCATCAACCACCCCGTTGACCGCGATCCCATCTGCGGCTATGTGGGCATTATCGGCGATGTCTGCCCCCGCTGCGGCCGCCGGGAGGGCGAGATGGTTCCCTTCGAGAGAATCGACGAACTGAGAAAGATGTATCCTGAAATGCCCGCATTTCAGGGAATTGAATAATGAATGATGAATAATTGATGTGTTTGCTGCGCAGACGAATGAAATCATCGCGAAGCGATACCGCAATAATTCGTGATTCATCAGCAAAGCGGCTTCAATTTTCATTATTCATTTCCAAACCCCTAAAGGAGGTACTATTATGACTGTTAAGAGCCAGAACGAAAAGCTGGGCCAGGGTGTCGGCTTTGAGCGCATCCGCCGCATCACCGGCTACCTGGTGGGCACCATGGACAAGTGGAACGACGCCAAGCGTGCCGAGGAGCGTGACCGTGTGAAGCACGGCATGGGCAAGAATGCTTGATCTTGCCGGTATTGTAGAAGATTCCATCGTGGACGGCCCCGGCATCCGGGCAACGGTATTCTGCCAGGGCTGTCCCCACCACTGTGAGGGCTGCCACAACCCGGAGACCTGGGAATTCGGCCGTGGCACGAAAATGGAAGTGGAGAAGATCGCCCAGATCCTCCGCTCCAATCCCCTGTGCCGGGGCGTCACCTTCTCCGGCGGCGAGCCCTTCACCCAGCCGGAGGGCTTTGCCAAGCTCGCCCGGATCCTGAAAGACAGCGGCTACGAGGTGGCTTCCTATTCCGGCTACACCTATGAGCAGCTCCTGCATGGCACAAAGGCGCAGAGAGAACTGCTGGAAACCATCGACATTCTCATCGACGGTCCCTTCATCCTCTCCCAGAAGACCCTGGAGACCCCCTTCCGGGGCAGCCGCAACCAGCGGATCATCGACGTCAAAAAAAGTCTGATCCTTGGCTCCCCCGTGGAGGTCACCAAAGGTCGCTGGATCGGCGAATATTAAAAACACCCCCGAAGGCTTACCCACGGACTGATAAGGAAGTATTCTGAACAAGGCATTATTATCAGACAATGGGGAAATGCAAGGGCTAAGAATTACCGAGAAAGGCAGAAATGCTTTTCTCGGTTTTCTTTTTTCAAAATCGCACATTCGACTTTATTCTGCCTCCTCAGTACAATGAGGGTACACTCAATGAAGGAGGTCGAGTCCGTGAAGAACAAGAAATATCAAATCCGCTTGGACGAATATGAGCGCGGTGTGTTGCTCAACAGTCTGATGGAAATGCGGAACTGTTTAATTTGTGACGGAAAGGATGCTGAACCTGTCAACGAATTGCTCCTGAAAATCATCGAAGCGCCCAAGAAAGCATCTCTTTTCGGAAGGTGGTGCTGATCGTGGAGAAATTCGTCTATGACGAAAGCAACGGTCTGTGGTATGAGCTTCAGGGAGATTATTACATCCCATGCCTGACTGTGCCGCAGGATGACAAGCCCATTGGAATCTGGGGTCAGCGGCATCTTCGCTACATCAGCCAGTATCAGAAAGTGCGCCATACCACACTGCTCCTCACCGGAAAGCTGAACAGTTATCTCGCGGAGGTCGATGCCGAAGCCGTACAAATGCTCAATTCCCAGGTTACGCAGATGGCTGCAACGGAGGGCATTACCGAACTGCTGAAAGCTGAGGATCAGATGGTATGGGTGCAGCGTATGAATAACATCCGCAGTGCCGCAGAAAAGATCGTCAATGCAGAGGTGATATTCGTATGATTCAGAAATACATACAGACGTTGATGGAATTTGCTATGGCTGACCAATCCGCCATGCCTGATGGAGAGTCCATCCTGGGAACTCTCTACGAGTGTCACAACGAAAACCATCCTTACGATAACGATCAGATTATAGCAGACTTCCATGAATTGTACAGGCAGATGAACGGAATGCCCTTGCAGGAGATGGATAGGATTATTTACCCCGTTTGCACTCTCTGTCGGGATCATGAAAAGTCCGGATTTATCGAAGGAATAAAAATCGGAATTCAGTTAGCAAGTGAACTTGAATAGCAAATGCCGCCGGTGCATGATGCATCGGCGGCTTGCTCTGTTATTTGATATATCCCATCTGCCTGATTTATATGAACTGAATATTACTCCACCTTCAGCATCCGGTAGCCGATGCCGATATGGGTTTGGATATACTGCACATCGGGATCTTTTTCCACCTTTTTGCGAAGGGTGGCCATATGCACCCGGAGGGATGCCATATCGCTCTCCCAGGAGCTGCCCCAGATCTTGTCGGTCAGATAGGTGTGGGTCAGCACCTTGCCCACATCCCTGGCAAGCAGGCACAGCAGCTTATATTCCGTAGGTGTCAGCTTCAATGGGGCATCCCCAAAATAGGCACAGCCTGCACCATAATCAATGGTCAGCTTACCATTGCGGAATACCGACTCTGCGCTTGTACCTCCCAAGGCAGCCAGCCGACGCTGTGTGACCCGGAGCCGTGCCAGCAGCTCCGCAACGGAGAAGGGTTTGGTCAGGTAATCGTCCGCACCTGCGTCCAATGCGGCAATCTTGTCCCCATCCTCACTTCTGGCACTGATGACGATAATGGGCATCTGCGACCAGGAGCGGATTCGTTTGATGACCTCCACCCCATCTATATCCGGTAATCCCAGATCAAGAAATACGATATCCGGCTGCTGGGAGGAAGCGGCACCAATGGCAGCTTCGCCGCTGGGAGCGCTGATATAACGGTAGTCGTTGGATTTTAATGTTGTGGTAATGAGGTTGCGGACGGTGGAATCGTCCTCTACCACCAGAATCAAAGGCTTATTCATGGACTTCCACCTCCCCGGTCGGAATGGTAAATGTAAAAATCGTGCCGCTGGGATCATTATCGGAAACGGTGATTTCTCCCCCGTGGGCATCCACGATAGACTTGCAAAGGCTCAGTCCCAGGCCAAGACTTCTGCGGCTGTCGGCAATAGTGCAAGCCCCGGTGTAGAACACTTTGAATATATGTTCTTTCTCATGATCCGGGATGCCTGGCCCATCATCCGTTACGGAAAATACTGCCATGTTTCCCTTTCGTTTGGTCGCTACCCATATGTGGGACCCCACAGGGGTATACTTGATAGCATTGTCCACTAAGTTGATTATGACCTGAACGATCAGCCGGGCGTCGCATTTGGCAAGGAGCAGATCGTCCTGGTGAGTAACTGTAATGATGTGCTCAGATTTCATGCGGCTGATATGCTGCATAGCCTCAGATACAATTTCCTCCACCAACTGCGGCTGCATCTTCAGCTCCATACGGCCCTCCTCAATTTTGGTCACCGCCAAAAGATTTTCCACCAAATTATGCAGCCATTTAGAATCGTCATAAATATCTGTGTACATTTGTTTCCGTGTCTGGGCATCCAAATCCTCACTGCCAGACAGCAGGATGCTGGCATTGCCGGAGATGGCGGTCAAAGGTGTGCGCAGGTCATGAGAAATAGAACGAAGCAGGGTCGCCCGGAGCTTCTCACTCTCCGCCTGCAGCTTGGCGGCTTCCTTTTCTTTCGCATTGCGGCTGTTTTCCAGCGCCAAGGCACATTCTCCAAGGATAGACAGAAGCACACTGTTTTCAAATGCTTCCAGCGGTTCCTTCGCCTCGATGATGACCATACCGTAGCTCCGGTTCTGGACCTTGATAGGATACCACAGAACGTTATTTCGGTTGCTTGCGGTCACGCCCGGAAGGACGGAGACATAGCGGCCCACCAGCTTTGTGACCTGTGTCCGAACTGCCTGGAATATTTCTTCGTCAGAGTTAGCCTTTTGGAGCATCTGGCTGGTTTCAAACAGAAGATTTGTGCGGTATGCTGCCTGCGTGGACTGCTTGACCTGGCTTTTCAGCCGGTCTGTCAGAGTTCCTACAATCAGGGCGGCAACGATCATAATCAGGAAGGTCAATGGAGCACCGTGTTCATATACCAGCAGAGAATACTGTGGTGTGGTGAAAAAGAAATTGAACACCAACACACTTCCAATGGCAGAAAGAACATAACTGCTGCGGGTGGATGTGACCATGGAGGTCAACAGAGCCGCCAACAGATAAACCGCAATGATATTTGCTTCCGTAAATCCCACCTGAGAAAAGCCGTAGCTGATGGCTGTTGCCAGAATCAGAATTCCAATGGTCAAAGCCCAGTCCCGACAGGCAGTTTTTAAATCGACTCTCCGTTTCGCTTTTTTGGGCTTGTAGCTTCCATCCACGCTGGCATCCGGAATGATATGGATATCCAGATTCGGGGCGATTGCAGTCAACTTCTCCGTCAGAGTAGGCTTGCTCCAGGGATGCTTCCGGGTAGCTGCGCTTCTTCCTACCACGATCTTGGTCACACCGGAAAGCCGGGCATACTCCGCAATCTGATAGGAAACATCATCGCCAAATACCGTTTCTACTGTTGCGCCCATGCTTTTCGCAAGCTCTGTATTGATTCTGAGCCGCTCCTTATTTTCCTTGGACATGGCATCATAGCCGGGGGTCCGGACAAACAGGGCGGTAAATTTACAGCCGAAAGCCGCTGCCATGGTGGCAGCGGTTCGGATGATCCGCGCATTGGAGGGTGCGGAGGAAAGACCCACAAGAATATGTTCTGCCATAAGTAGCCCTCCGGTGTCAGTTTTCTTCATTCTATCACATCCTCGTCCGGATATCTACAACTATCGTCAAAAGTAAAGGTTGGCTCATTGCTGGGTCTTTGCGCCAGAAACGCATCGAGCTTTCCTAAGCAATAGAAAAGATATGCCTGACCGCCGATGAAACTGAGAACGGCCAGAATGATCCAAATGATTCTCATGGCTGCGATCTCAAATACGGAAGCATTTCTGGATATCCTTATACTTGCCCATCACCATCAGGGATTTCCCCTCGCAAAGCAGAGTGTCCGGAGTAATAAAGGAATCCAGCTTGCTTCCACACTTCACAGCCAGGATATTGATGCTGTATTTCTTTCGGACATCCAATTGTCCTACCGTTTTGCACATCCAAAAGGCGGGAATCTCTACCTCAAAAATTGCATGGTCGTTGTCAATCTCGATATAGTCCAGCACATGGTTTGCACTATACCGAATAGCCGCCCACTTCGCCATTTGTTTTTCCGGGTAGACCACTTCATCTGCTCCGTTGCGCAGTAGGAATTTTTCCTGTACATCGGTGGCAGCTCTGGATACCACCATCTTTGCTCCCAGTTCCTTTAAGAGTGAAGTCGTTTCCAGACTGCTCTGAAAATCGTTGCCGATACCAACGATGCACACATCGTAGTTGTCTACGCCCAAGCTGCGCAGGAACTCCTCATTGGTACTGTCACCGATCTGGGCATTGGTAACATAGGGAAGGATCTCCTGCACCAGTTCTTCCTTGTGGTCAACAGCCATGACCTGATGGTTCAGCTCCCGCAGCTTCATAGCAATGTGCTTCCCGAAACGGCCCAAGCCAATTAACAGAATAGATTTCATAAGGTTACCTCCTTAACCAACTGTGATCTTCTCCAAAGGTAGCTTGGAGAGGGTGTTTTTTGTAGCAGGCAGTGTCGCAAAAATCAGTGTTAAGCCACCAACTCTGCCAATGAACATTTGCGCAATCAAAATCAACTTAGATACCAATCCCAGACCAGGTGTTATGCCAAGTGTAAGGCCAACGGTTCCCACAGCAGAGGCACTTTCAAACAGGCAGGTAACCAGCGGCAGACTTTCGACTTTGCTGATGATCATACCGCCCGCAAAGAACAAGGTGATGTACAGAAGAAATACGGTTATAGCGTTTTTAACCGTATCATCCGCAATCCTTCGTCCAAAGAAGCGTCCGTTTTCCCGTTTACGAAAAACAGCCACTGCACAAGCAATCAGGACTGCAAAAGTAGTGGTTTTCATACCGCCTGCGGTGGAACCGGGACTGCCGCCAATGAGCATCAGTAAAGAGATGACCGTTTGCCCGGTCTCGCTCATTTGTGTCAGATCCAATGTGTTGAAGCCCGCTGTTCGTGGCGTGACAGACTGGAACCAGGAACCCCAGAAACGTTCTGCAAATGGTAGGTCAGCAAATTCAAAGAAGAAAAAGTATAGGGCTGGTATCAACAGAAGCGCCCCGGTAGCTGCAAGGATCACTTTGCTTTGCATCCGATACCGCTGAATGTGATATCCATTCTGCCGGACATCCTGCCAGGTCAGGAAACCCAGGCCACCAATGACGATCAAGCCGGTAATGGCAATGTTGATAACCGGATTCGCTGCATAGGAAGTCAGTGAAGAAAATGGCGCTCCCTCTCCCAGAATGTCGAAGCCAGCGTTACAGAAAGCAGAGATGGAATGAAACACCGCCATCCAGATTCCTTTTATTAGACCATAATCGCTGATAAAAACCGGAGCCATCACGACTGCCCCCACCAGTTCCATTAAAAAGATACCTTTCAGAATGAAACCAGTAAATTTCACGATACCGCCCACGTGATGGGCAGAAACAGCATCCTGCATGGTGCTGCGCTGCATAAGTGAGATCTTCTTGCCGGAGGCCATGGTGATGGCTGCCGCTACTGTAACAACTCCCATACCGCCGATTTGGATCAGTATTATGATCACCGTCTGACCAAACACTGTCCAATGTGTAGCCGTGTCATATACGATCAGACCTGTAACACAAACGGCAGAAGTGGAGGTAAACAGGCAGTCCAGAAATGGCGTTGCCAAGCCTGTTTTACTGGAGATCGGCAGCATCAGAACCAATGCGCCAATCAGAATAACAAACGCAAAACCGAACAATATGATCTGCGACGAGCTGAGCTTTCGTTTATGAAAAACCGCCCACATGACGATCCCCCCTGATCCTTTTCCTGTTATTATCTTATAAGAAACGGCATAAAGAAGGTGTTAAGGCTCACGCAGGCGGTGTTAAGATTGTATAAAGAACAGCAATCCCTCCGGCACTTCGCTGCCGGAGGGATTGTTTAGACTGTTTTATCGGGTTCCATCTTTCAAATCCGCAATCTCGCCCATATCGGGAAGCCATACGTCGGATGCATCCACAAAGCTGCTTTTATCCTCAGCCTGTGCGGCGATGGTGGAGGAGATGGTGCCATCCAGCTGGCCCCGGACGCTTTGGGCCCGGAGCAGGCAGAAATCCCGGATGGTCTGAACACCCAGCTGCCAGTCCTCGAAGGAACAGAAAGCTGTGGGCTCTTTCGCAACATACGGCTCGATCATGGCTGCGGTATCAGCCACGAAGCTTTCAAAATATCCGCTCTCGAAGTAGCTTTCGATCAGATAATCGAAGTATTCGTGATACTGGGCATAGTATTCATCGTGCTTCATCAGATTGTGATACAGGGGGCGCTTGCGCATGATCTCACCGGAAGCGGGAGTATTGATGGGGTAATTGACATACAGCGTCGAATCGTTGATGGGATCAGGCATACCCAGAGAATAAGTGGCAAAGGCCAGATTATAATCCCAGGGCAGGATCTGCAAAATGCCGTCTTGTTCATAGAGGAAATAATTGTGCCCGGTCTTGCCAATATAGCTGTCCATGTTCACCACGAACACCTGCACCGTAAAATACCGCAGCACCTCGTCCACGTCGATGGCGGTTTCCAGATTCTCTCCCGTGGACAGCACCTGCAGCGCATCGATCAGCCGCTGCTTGTCGGCGTCCGTAGGGTCAAACTTTGCATGGCGGAAGATGTTGTCGTAGGAATCGAAATCATCGTCCGTGTAGCGCAGATGGACGTCGGCATTTTCCGCATCCAGCTTCTTATAATCCGGCTTGTAAAGCTGACCATAGTCGTTGCCAAAGTTGCGTCTGGCGAAGGCTTCCTCCGGCTCTTCGATGGCGAGAAACAGCCCCCAGTCCTCTCCGTTGACCCGAACCCAGACCCAGCTACACAGCGGGGTGGGGACGCCCATGTGATTCATCATATCGTAGGTGATCCAGGTCTTCATGTAGGAATTGTCCTGAAAGGAGGAATCCAGACTGAATTTGTCCAGCCCGTAATAGGTGCCGTATTCATAGTGGTCGAATTCGATTTTCAGGCTGTAACGGTCGAGGCCGTATTTTTCCGTCAGGCGGCGGGAATTGTTGCCCTTGGCCCGCAGACCAATGTTGGAGAATTTCTCCCCGTCGATGACCAGGGTGCAGGAGGTATATTCTTCCTCAGCCGCAGTTTCCAGGAAGGTATCCCAGTCGTCAATGAGAATATCGATGGTATGTACTCTGGATGTATCAAACAGCCGTGTTTCATAACTCGGTGCGCTGGATGCGGCTGTCAATCCCAAAGCTTTGCCGTTCATGAACAACAGCGTTGCGACCACTGCCAGCACCATGACAGCAATGCAGACGAGATCGATCCGTTTCGATTTCAGCATCAGCTCATGTAATCGCCGTTGTAGGATACCATCACGGTATGGCTGATACCGGGCAGCTCAGCCAAGGCGTTGATGAAATCGGTATCGGCATCTTTCAGGCGGACTTCGTAATTGAGTTCAATGCAGCCGGGAGCCACGCTCTTGCTCTTCAGGGACAGCTTTTTGACGTTGCCCTGCACAAATTCCCGGGAAGCCTTTTCTGCATCAGAATCGGTGCAGTGGATTACCAGAATGTAAGGTCTGTCGAAGCTCTTATGGTTGGAGAATACCAGCAGGATCAGACCGATCAGCAGGCTGCCGAAAATCGCCAGCGGGATCAGCCCCGCCGCCAGCACGATGCCTGTGGCAATGGCCCAGAACAGGAACACAATATCGCTGGGCTCCTTGATGGCAGTGCGGAAGCGGACGATGGACAATGCACCCACCATGCCGAGGGATAGCACGATGTTGCTGGTGACTGCCAGGATCACCAGCGCCGTCACCATGGTCAGGCCGATGAGCGTCCCACCGAAGGAGGCGGAGTACATGACCCCTGCGTAGCATTTTTTATAGATGAAGAAAATGAACAATCCCACGGAAAAGGCCAGAACCATGGTCAGAACCATATCAAATACCGGGATGGCGTTCACATTTTCCAGAAAGCTGGATTTAAAAATATCCTGAAAGGTCATAAGATGGCCTCCTTAATCGTATTTGCGGCACACCGCATACTTGGAATATGCGCTCGCCTGTCGGGAAGGAACCTGCACGGCCATCTTCACGATCTCCGGCAGAAATTCGTCGTATTTTACCTCCAATACCGTTACGCCGTCGGATACCGGGGCGTGATGGAGGCTGGGGTTCAGAAAATCAAGGGAAGCAAGACCGCTGCGCAGTTGGCGGTCCAGGGTAATGCGCACATTGCCGGGTTCAAAGAGGAATGCCTCCCGGTCGTAGGTAACGATGGTTTTGGGAGCCAGCTGCTGCCCCTTCATTTTGCTGTACAGCTCCATGAGCAGCGCATCGCCGCTGGCGAGCAGAAATTCAATATCGCCGGAGAGAAGCTGCTTTACCTGTTCGGCGGTAACCTTTGTGCTGCGCTTGCCGCACAGACCATTGATTTTGAATTTCTTTTCCAACCGAATGAAGCTAAGATTGCCATTATAATGGCGCAGCCGGAATTTCTCCCGGCAGTTCACGCCGTCGATTTTCTGGCGCAGTGCCTTGTCGTAAGGGGTGTCGAAATAGAGGCTGCTCACACGGTAGGAACCGTGTGAGTCAGCGTTGCGGTCATGTTTGAACAGCTTCCGCAGCCGGGAGGAGAGGACCAGATCCTCTCCCTGGCTGATGCTGTGCTTCAGCTCGTGGCGGAGCTTGATTGCGGCACGCTCCTTAGTCATCATACTCGGAGTCGCCATCATCGTAGTTGCTGTCACCGTCGTCATAATTGGAGCTGCCGTCGTCATAGCTGCTGTCGCCATAGTCGGTATTGCCGGAAGATGCATGAGGATTGGTTGCAGCAGGTGCTTCGTAGCCGGAATCACCGTAGGCAGAGTCACCGTAATTGGTGTTGCCGGTGCTGCCGCTGCCAGTGGCGCCGTAGTCGGTATAGTCGGTCACACCATCGGCGTTGACGCCGTAATCGGTGTTGTCTGCGTAGTCGGTACCATCGTAATCGGTGACGCCGTCGCTGCCTTCGCCGTAATCGGTGGAATCATCATCGTTGTGGTCGTAGTCAGTCAGGCCGTCGCCCCAGACGCCATAGTCGGAGTCGTTGTAGTCAGTATTGCCGTCGGCATTGACGCCGTAGTCGGTGTTGTCAGCATAGTCAGTGCCGTCGTAATCGGTGACACCGTCATTGCCCTCGCCATAGTCGGTATCGTCATTGATGTTGTGGTCGTAGTCGGTGACGCCATCATTATCGGGGCCGTAATCGGTGTCATCGTAGTCAGTGAAGCCGTCGTTGCCAACGCCGTAGTCGGTATCCACATAGTCGCTCATGCCATAATCGCTCTCGCCTTCCACCACCAGAGGAGTGGTCCAGTCGTTTGCGCTGACACAGTTGCGGATGTCGGCGATCACATCATCCAGGAAAGTCTCATTGGGGAGGCTGGAGCCGGGCTCGATCTCCAGAGTGATCTGGCGGCCTTCACCTTCCACTTCTTCCACGAAGTAACCGGCATCACCGATGGCGGTGACCAGATCGGTGACAACGTTGCGGGTGGGCTGGCCGATCAGGCCTTCGCAGGAGGCGATGATTGCCAGGGCATCATCGTTGCGGGCGGTAACACCGGTAACGGTGCCGTTTTCGTCATACTCAACAGCGATCTCGGGATTGACGCTCAGAACCAGAACGCCGCCGTCTGCCAGAGATACGCCGCCGGTGGGGGCAGCAGCGCTCTGACCGCAGGCGGTCAGGCACAGCACCAGGGCAAGCATACATGCGATTGCAGAAATCATTTTCTTCATAATTCATTCTCCTTTATATTGAATCAGGTTGGTTTGTTTTCCGATGAGGGCTTCTTTTTATCTTACAGTTGAAGATTACGGAAGCCGTTTTGTAAAAGTGGGGTCGCTTTTGATTTTTCTTTCAGATTTTTTTGAAGCCCTGCAAGGTTTTCGTTTGCCTTACACAGACAGATTACGCAGGGCCTTCCGCAAAATCGGGGTCGCTGTGGGAAATTTTTAATCATCGTCATCGTCTGATTCTTCGTAAGCATAGTCCTCATCATCGGGCTGCCTTTCATCATCAGAGGATTCATAGTCCGACTGACCGTCATCCGTATCGTCGGAGGTATCGTAGCCGCTTTGACCATCCTCTGCATAGCTGCTCTGTCCATCATCCGTCGTATCGGTATACTCAGACTGACCATCATCCGCCGTATCGTCATATTCAGACTGGCCGTCATCATCCGACACATCGTCATAGTCGGTTTGACCATCGTCCGAATCGTCATAGGCAGAATCCCCGTCATGGTCGGAAGCATAGCAGCTGTCGCCATCATCGTCCGTATCTTCACCATAATCGGACTCCCCGTAGTGTTCGGGCCCCACCGGGATCACAATGGTTCCGGCAGGGGCGGTAGGCGCAGCCTCGGTTGGCTGCTTCTGCTCCACATCGATGGTAACGGTGATCTTATCCGTCAGATGCTCGTTCAGGTGCTGATTCAGATGCTCGCCGTGGCTGACGATCCAATCTTCGTCCGCATCCAGGCTCAGGGTGATCTTTCCGCCCTCGTGGAGGTAGCCCATATCGATGGCCAGATCCACCAGCTCATCCATAACGGTGTCCAGATCCTTCTTCCGGTGATCATAGCCCTCCAGAAGATCCATACCGTCCGCATTCATGCCCTCCACGCCGACGACCACATCGCTTCGGTTCACATCGATACGAACCTCTGGATTGATGGTCAGATACACCGATGCATAGGGCATATTCTGCCAGAACAAGCCGGAGAAAACCAGCACCAGGCAGGCTGCCATGGCGGCAAGGGTGGAAATCCATCGGCGGTTATTTGTTTTTACCGGAACTTCCTGGGACTGGGGCAGACACATTTCCATAACATTCGTAACAGTCTGACCCACTTCATAGCGCATATTGGCTACCTTCAGGAATCTGCCGTCATCACTGAGGACAACCGCATAGCCGGGATGGCATTCCATAACCAGATAATTCATACCGGTCTGTCTCCTTTCTTCAGAACTCGATAGAGGTGACCCCGGATGATCTCATATCCGTTGGTCTGGATCAGGAGCATTGCCAGAACATACTTTCTGTGGCGTTCCAGTGTCTTGCGCTCCACGCCGCTGCCCTGCACCAGCTGGGCAAGGGGGAGCTTCCGGGTTCGCAGCAGCTCATTGAGCAGCTGCTTGTTTTCCCCGGCATAGCGGATGGCCTTCGCACAGGCATCCAGTGTCCGTTCCTGCCTGGGGCAGTTATCCGCCACATCCGCAAAGCTGACATCAAAGGAAGCCATAACGGCAGAGAGTTCTTCGATTTCCTGCCGGGTCGCCTCCCGCTGGGCGGATTCTTCGTAATAGTCCCGGTCGTCTGCAAGGGTGTCCATCAGGCTGCGGTCATCATCTGCGCCGTTTTCTTCATACAGGGAAATATTGTCCTGATGTCGTGCCTCTTTCCGGGAATAATCGATGAGGCGGCTGCGGATCAGCATGGCAGCGTAGCTTAAAAAGGTGCCACGCCCCTTCTCATAGCCCATGATAGCCTCATAGAAGGCCATCATGGCGATGGAATATTCATCATCCTGGTCCGTGCAGAGCCGGGTCATGAATTTCGTCGCCTCGCTGCGGATGAAGGGTATGTAAGCGCGTATGAGATCGTCGGCCTTATCAGAATTTTCCTTTGCCGCATAGACCGCTTTCACAATCTGATGTTCTGTCTGCATGGTTTCACTTCCTGTCCATATAAGAAATACGGGTGGCTCCGCTGAAAAGTGGGGTCGCCCGCATAAAAATCGCAATCAAATTTTATCAGGGTAATTCTACCATACATCATTGTCAAGAGAAACCAAGGGTAGGTAAAACATAAGTAAAATGTATGTAAAACGGTCTGCACCAGTTCTGGTACAGACCGGGTAGATAATCTTTTCCATGCAACCTAGGCAAACAAGGCTTACATCAAGGTCATGAGGCACTGCTACGTCATTAAGGAATTTTACCCTTGCTGAAATATACAACACAAAAGAGGCATCGCACCAAATCGTGTGCGATGCCTCTTTTTTCGTTTATGGGCAGTCTATTTTGAATTTACAGATGCCGAAGCTCTCCTTATATTCCACAACATCTTTCGGCAGAGCTTTTTTCCATTTCTTGCTGAAGCCAGTGCTGCCGTAATAAGCGTCCACCGCAGATACCGGGAGGATCACCCAGTCCTCTCCGTCCTGTCTGTGAGCCAGATAATACTGTGTCAGCATAGGAAGCAGATCCTCCGGAACACCTTTGGGGGTTGCTTCTTTCAGCTTGTCTATTACTTTCTGGAAAAGGGAAATGTCGTAATACTGCAGCGGCCCCAGTTCCAGTGCGTCGGCCAGAATATCATCAAACCGCAGTCCCCAGGCGGCCTTGGTATTTTGTGCAAAAGCCGGGACTTGAAGCTGTTTGACCTTCTTCTTCCACTCCCTCGTAAAACCGTCTGCAAGCTTCTCGCAATTCTTCTGAGCGGGCTTGCTGACAAGATCCGGGTTCTTTCTTGCAAACTTAATCACATTCTTCACATGGCGATGGAACCAGCCGTTGCCCTTCTCATCCACCAGCTCCGGAAAGTCGGTGGACAGATGACCGAAATTCACATTCGGCTCTGTCCCGACTTTCGGAGCTTTTTTGCTTTTTGAGGGAATACTGCACCAGGCGCATAGAGCATTTCTGGCATATTCAATGTTTTCGTAAGGGTCAGTATCATCCCGGAACAGGTATCCTCTTGCGATTATGGTCAGAATCCTGCCCAGACCTTCAAAGTCCAGAAAGGTGTTAAAAGTAAAGCGTCCCAGCCAGGATGTATCCCGTTTACCTGTGGATCGGTAAACCTGCTTATCCGTATAGGCTTTGAATTCACCAATCTCGTTCAGCATCCCAGGGCCACCTCCATTTCCGCTTTCTCTCTTTGCGTTCACTGTGATCTACCACAAGGTCCAACAGGGTTCCCGGCAGCACTTCCAGAGCAAACTGCCGGTTGCCCAGGGCGATGGCGCACTTAACCGCTTCGTCGAAGGGAATATGATAAGCACCGGTTATCGGATGGAGGATTTGAATACACCGCCAGATCAGTTCCTCCTTATAATTACCTTCCTTGTCGATGTCATGCATCAGCCAGCGCAGATCCTCGCTGTCTCCCTTTCGGTTCAGGAGCCGTTTCCGATGCTCCTGACTGCTGTACAAATCATCGTAGTCACAGATGATATCCAGCAGCAATCGATAACCACCGCAGCGGAAATCGCAGAACAGATCCCAATAGCGGATACTGGCCATGGGCATGTGGTCAAAGAAATCGATCCGCTCCTCTGGCTTTGCGTACATCCAGCCATTTTTTGTCAGTTCATAACGTAGTCTCCTGAACTCATAGGGCATCATGTGGTCGAAGCAGTGATACAGCTCATCCACAGTGTAGTCATGCTCCTGATTCCGGGCATACAGGATGCGCATGATATCGTTCTTCCGGGTCATGTGGTCCGGTTCGATCCGTAGATTGCGGCAACGCCGCTGGGCTTCCTCATAGGCGGCTATAAGCTGCTCCATCCGCTTCATCAGGGCTGGATCGAGTGATTCTTTCCAATGGGGATCTGCCGCAAAGGTGAACAGGTACTCGTCCCTTGCGGGGATCGTGGTAACTGCCATAGTTTCCTCTTCCTGACATTTGGCATAGTACGGCAGCTTTTCCAGATTGGAGCTGACATGCTCCCAGTCCACGGAGCCAAAGAATGTATCCATCCGTTCCTTTTTCGTTGGCTGATACCATTTTCTGTTGTCGCTCTTTTGATGAATGGTCTTATACCGCAGGAACAGGCTTTTTCTGCCCCGGTTTCCGTCCAGATATTGACTGAGATCCGGTTTGATGCCGCTCTTGGCAGAGTCGATCTCCAGACCGGTCAGGATTGCCAGCACTTCTGTTTCCTGTCTGCACTGCTGCTTCTCCTCGGCGGTGGTGTTTTCATCGTAGGCAATGATGCTGCGCCGCAGGGCAGCATTGCTGATCTGACCCACACGGGAGGAAAAGGTTGCTTTGACCGTCTCAAACCGTGCTTTCCAGTCCTGGACATCTGCCAGGATCGGCTCTGCTGCCGGAATCTTCAGCAGTGGCAGATTCCCCTCATTTTCGTAATTATTGCCGTAATTCCGGGCAACACAGCGGTTCATCAGCGGATCGGAAATGGTCTTGATCATATCGCCGTCGTAGTCCGCACCGCCCAGCCGCTCCGGGATCAGACTACGGGAGTCCACCATGACTACATAATGAAGGTGTCCCAGATATTTCTCCCGCAGCGCACCTGCCGGGAACGGCTTTGCAATGACTTCCTCGTTTCTTGCGATATGCGGGTTACGCAAAAGCGTGTACATATCGTTCGGCTCGTAAGCAGGCTTTGGTGCGTAAAACACCGCACCGCTCATGGTCTCCGCCATCAAAACGTTATAGGCATACTCCGATACAGGCTGAACGATCACAGCCAGTAGCCGCATCAGATCGTCAGACAGATAACGGTTATCCCCAGCCACCAGAAGATTGGCGTTACGGTACTTATTCAGAATATGCTCTGCCTTGTCCCGCAGCTCTTTCTGGTAGATCGGTTCAAAAATAAACCAGAAATTCTTCTTTATCAGTTCTGCCCGGTATCGCTGCCGGTCAGTAATGTCCAACTCCGGGTCATCCAGCTTCGCTATGAAGTAGTCTCTCTGT
>JAFTVM010000030.1 GCA_017465745.1 Oscillospiraceae bacterium | reverse complement strand
GCTCACATCCAAGCCTTTGCTCAGCGCAGCTTATTCAGTTTACCACATCTTTCGCTCTTTGTCAAGTCCTTTTTTCGAGTTTTTTCAAACTCTCAAAAGCCCTTTCCAAATTCGCTTGGATCCGGTATTCTGTTTGTTGCCACTTTCGCAGCAACTTGAATATCTTAGCACATCTCGTCCCGTTTGTCAAGACCCATTTTTCAGCATTTTTTGCTGATCTCTGATCCCGACGCCCCAGGCATCCGCGCCCCATATTCAACCGCCCTCGCGGACAGCTTGCATATATTAGCACACGCCTAACTTTTTGTCAATACCCAAAACAAACTTTTTTGACATTATTTTTACGTTTATTTTAAGCCATGTAGGGGGCGGGTCCCTCACAATAATTACACAATGCAAAAGCCCCGGAGCTGACGCTCCGGGGCCGGGGTTATACTATATATATTATAGTAATCAGAAGTAGCACTTCTTCTCGATATAGTCCTTCAGCTCGCTGATGGGAATACGGACCTGCTCCATGGTATCACGGTCACGGACGGTGACGCAGTTGTCAGCGGGGGTGTTGGCGTCGCCGACGGTCTCAAAGTCAACAGTGATGCACAGGGGGGTGCCGATCTCGTCCTCACGGCGGTAGCGCTTGCCGATGGAGCCGGCATCGTCGAAGTCCACCATGAAGTACTTGCGCAGCTCAGCATAGATCTCCTCAGCCTTGGGGGTCAGCTTCTTGCTCAGGGGCAGGACAGCGGCCTTGAAGGGAGCCAGTGCGGGATGCAGGCGCAGGACGGTGCGGATGTCGGGGTTGCCCTTCTTGTCAACACCAACCTGCTCCTCGTCGTATGCCTCGCACAGGAATGCCAGGGCCACACGGTCACAGCCCAGGGAGGGCTCCACAACGTAGGGGATATAGTGCTCGTTGCGCTCCTGATCGTAGTACTCCAGGTTCTTGCCGGAAGCCTCCTGATGGCGGCCCAGGTCATAGTTGGTACGGTCAGCAATGCCCCACAGCTCGCCCCAGCCGCCGCCGAAGGGGAACTGGTACTCGATATCGGTGGTAGCGCGGGAGTAGAAGGCCAGCTCTGCGGGATCGTGGTCACGCATACGCAGGGAGTCTTCCTTGATACCCAGGGAGATCAGCCAGTTCTTGCAGAAGTCCTTCCAGTAGGCGAACCACTCCAGGTCGGTGCCGGGCTGGCAGAAGAACTCGCATTCCATCTGCTCGAACTCACGGGTACGGAAGGTGAAGTTGCCGGGGGTGATCTCGTTACGGAAAGCCTTACCAACCTGGCAGACGCCGAAGGGCAGCTTCTTGCGGGTGGTACGCTGAATGTTGGCAAAGTTGACGAAGATACCCTGAGCGGTCTCGGGACGCAGGTAAGCGGTGGAGGAGGAGTCCTCGGTGACGCCGATCTGGGTCTTGAACATCAGGTTGAACTTGCGGATGGAAGTGAAGTGGTGCTTGCCGCACTGGGGGCAAACCACGTCTTCGTGGGAAGCGATGTAAGCGTCCATCTCGTCCTGGGTCATGGCATCAACGTTGACGTCCTTGCCGGACTCGGAAGCGGAGATCAGCTGATCGGCACGCTGACGGGAACCGCAGCCCTTGCAGTCCACCAGGGGATCGGAGAAGGAACCCACGTGGCCGGTGGTGACCCAGGTGGTGGGATTCATGATGATGGCGGCGTCCAGGCCCACGTTGTAGGGGGATTCCTGCACGAACTTCTTCAGCCATGCCTTCTTGACGTTATTCTTGAATTCGACACCCAGGGGGCCGTAGTCCCAGGAGTTGGCCAGACCGCCGTAGATCTCGGAACCGGCGTAGACATAGCCGCGGTTCTTGCAGAGATTGACGATCATATCCAGAGTCTTTTCACTGTTCTTCATTTTATATCCTCCAAAGTTGGATTATTTTACTCTTGAAAACTCATTATACATAATAAACAGAAGTAAATCAAGTCTTTTGTTTAATAAGTTGAAAGGTGCTGCCAATAAAAAGAACTGTCATTGCGAACCAGTCCGCAGACCGGTTCGCAATGACAGTGATATTCTGTTTTATTCCTCCGCCACCAGATCGGGGCCGAGATCGTCGGCCATGATTTTATGGACCTGCTCGGAGATATCCACGGCGGTGCGGCCCTTGAGATCCGCAGCGGGGATGACCTCCAGCAGCCGCAGTTCCACATCGGTATGCTTCAGGCGGAAGCCGTTGTGGAGGATGGGCTTGGTGTTCCTCAGAGTGCAGACCACGATGGGCACATTTGCCTTCTGGGCGATCTTGAAGACGCCGGGCCGGAAATGGTGGAGCCTGCCGTCCTTGGAGGTGGCGCCCTCCGGGAAGACGCAGACGGAAGCCTTGTCGTCTTTTATGATGCGGATGCACTTGAGGATCACCTGCAGGGCCTGGCGATCGTCCTCCCGGTCGATGGACTGACAGAGGGTCCGGTGCATGAAATGGGCCACGGCGGGCAGGTTTTCATTCTCCTTCTTGGAGATGAATGCCAGCTGGCTGTCCCGGAAATAGTGGTGGATGATGCCGGGGTCGGCGATGAACAGGTGATTGCACACCAGCAGGAAGCGGCCGTCCCTGGGGGTCTTTTCCAGGCCCACGGTTTTGGTGCGCACCTGCAGCAGGTTGATCAGGGCTTCAATATAAATGTACATCCACTTGCGGTAGAAGGGGTCGTCCTCCTCCTGCTCCTTGGTCAGATCCACCCGGCGGCACAGCAGCCACAACCACAGCAGCGACAGCGCCGCACCCACCAGCCAGGCCAGGCCAAAGAACACAGGCAGCATCCAGATCCAGCCCAGTCCGGAAAATCCGCCGCACAGGGCGCAAACGATCGCCGCCGCCACCAGGGCCAGCAGCGTCACGGTTTTCACCAGCATAGAAACACTTCTTTCTTTTTCTTAATTTATTCTTAATTATACTCCCATCCCTTTCCATATACAACAAATAAATTGTTAACAACTGTCTTTTTCCGATCCGGGGGTGGAAATCAAATCCTTGCAGTGGTATAATAACGTGGATATGTTGTAATCGTTTCCCCTGCAGGTGAGGGTCTTGGCCCTCCCTCAGCCCAGCAATCATTGAACTGTATGACTGAATCACCGAAAAATTAAGGGAGGGTCAAGCCCCTCCTCTACCTCCACCACTATATATAAAGGAAAGGAAACACGATTATGGATCTCTCTGCTTCCAAACCCTGGCTGAAATTCTACGGCAAGACCCCTGCCAAGCTGAATTATCCCTCCGCCACCACCTACCAGATGGTGGCCGCTGTGGCACAGACCTATCCCGACAATATCGCCTATATCTTCATGGGCAAGCAGACCAAATATTCCGTTTTTCTCAGCCGCATCGACGCCGCCGCCCGGGGCCTGTACAACATGGGCATCCGCAAGGGCGACCGGGTGACCATCTGCATGCCCAACACCCCCCAGGCCATCGACTGCTTCTACGCCCTGAACCGCATCGGCGCGGTGCCCAATATGATCCACCCCCTCTCCGCCCCCAAGGAGATCGCCTTCTACCTGAACGCCTCCCACAGCAAGGCCATCCTGACCCTGGACCAGTTCTACTACAAGGTCGCGGAGATTCTGCCGGAGCTGGAGGAAAAGCCCGCCATCCTCATCGCCCGGATCTCCGAGGAGCTGCCCTTCCCCCTGGACCTGCTGTATCCGTTCAGCAAAAATGCCCGGGCCGCCAAACCCCTGCCCCGGAAGGGCTACACCTACTGGACCGATATGGTGGCCAGGGGCCGCGGCGTCCGCCTGCCCAAAAATGACGGCCGCTTCAGCGACTGCGCCGCCATCCTCTATTCCGGCGGCACCACCGGCACCACCAAGGGTATCCTGCTGAGCAACCTGAACTTCAATGCCCTGGCCATGCAGACCATCGCCGCCTCCGGCTTTGGCTCCGTTGCCGGCATGAAGATGCTGTCCATCATGCCCATCTTCCACGGCTTTGGTCTGGGCATCGGCATCCATACCGCTCTCACCGGCGGCGCCACCTGCATCCTGGTGCCCCAGTTCTCCGTGAAGATCTATTCCGACACCATGCTCAAGTACCGTCCCCAGCTGATCCCCGGCGTGCCCACCCTGTTCGAGGCGCTGCTGCGGGCCGAAGAGCTGAAGCAGGCCGATCTGAGCCATCTGAAGGGCATCTTCTGCGGCGGCGACAGCCTGAGCCCGGAGCTGAAGAAGAAGGTGGACGCCTTCCTGAAGGAACACGGCTGCACCGAGCAGATCCGGGAGGGCTACGGCACCACCGAGTGCGTCACCGCCTCCTGCCTGACCCCCAAGGACTACGCCCGGGAGGGGTCCATCGGCGTGCCCTTCCCCGATACCTACTACAAGATCGTCAAGCCCGGCACCAACAATGAGCGTCTGGCGGATATGGAGGGCGAGATCTGCGTCTCCGGCCCCACCGTCATGATGGGCTATATGGACAACCCCGACGAGACTGCCTCCGCCGTCCGCCGCCACGAGGACGGCCGCCTGTGGCTCCACACCGGCGACCTGGGTCACATGGATTCCGACGGCTTCATCTACTTCCACCAGCGCCTCAAGCGCATGATCATCTCCTCCGGCTACAATATCTACCCCTCCCAGCTGGAAAATATCATCGATTCCCACGAAAAGGTGCTGCTTTCCTGTGTCATCGGCATCCCCGACGATTACCGGGGCCAGCGGGTCAAGGCCTACGTCGTTCCCATGCCCGGCATTGAAGCAAACGACGCCCTGCGTGACGAGCTGATGGCCTACTGCGCCCAGCATATCGCCAAGTACGCCTGCCCCCGGGAACTGGAATTCCGCACAGAGCTGCCCAAGACCCTGGTGGGCAAGGTGGCCTACCGGGTGCTGGAGGAAGAGGCGGCAGCCCAGGCATGAAGAAAATCCGCATCTGGGAGCTGGACGCCCTGCGGGGATTTTGCATCCTGGCCATGCTTGGGTTCCACTTCCTTTTCGACGTGACACATCTTTACGGCATTGCTGCGTGGGAATTTCCCGGCTGGCTGCTCTTCGTCATGGACTGGGGCGGCGTGGTGTTCTTCCTGATCTCCGGCGTCTGCGCCACACTGGGCAGCCGCTGCGTCCGCCGGGGCCTGACCGTGCTGGGCTGCGGCCTCATCGTCAGCGCGGTGACGGTGGCCATGTACCTGCTGGGCATGGCTTATGACGCCATCATCATCCGGTTCGGGGTACTCCACTGTCTGGGCGTATGCATGATCCTCTGGGCGCTTTTCCGCCGCCTGCCCACCGCCGCGCTGGCTGTTCTGTCCGTCATTTTCATCGCTCTGGGCCTGTGGTTCCGGGGGATCACGGTGGAAAGCCGCTGGCTGTTCTGGCTGGGACTGCTGTACAAGGGCTTTGCCACCTCCGATTATTTCCCGCTGCTTCCGTTCCTGGGCTTCTTCCTGGCGGGCGCGGTGCTGGGGCGTCTTCTATACAAAGAAAAGAAAACGCTGCTGCCCGGCGTCAATCCCCGCAGCCCCATCCCCCGGTTTCTCCAGTGGGCGGGCCGCTGGTCACTGCCCATCTATCTGCTCCACCAGCCCCTTCTCACCGGGCTTATCTACCTTATTCTAATTGCGCAGGAGGTTTCCTGATGAATCTTTCCCTTTCCCGCCTCCCCCGGATCCGTACCCGGATGCTGCCGCTACTGAGCGCAGCCTGCGGCGTCGCGGGTCTGCTTCTGCGGCTGCTGTATGCTGCCATTGGTACCGATGACGCCGGCCTGCTGATCCCCGGGCACCCCGCCTGGATCTGTGTGTGCCTGGTCTCCGTCGCCGCGGCGGCCATTGCCGTGTTGGGGGTGCTGCCCATCCGGGGCCCCGCCGCCTACCGGGCCTGCTTCCCCCGGTCCGTTTCCGGCGCTGCCGGCGGTGTTCTGGCCGGAATCAGTGCCCTGGCCGCCGCCGTGACCCATTTTCGCACCGGCGCCCCCATTTTCCCCGGCTTTCTGACCCCTGTGCTGTCTTTCCTCCAGGGCGCTGTGATGGTGCTGGCAGCCGCCGCCCTTGTGCTGACAGCCCTGTACCGCCTGCAGGGCCAAAAGCCCCCCTTCCTGAGCCACGTGGCCATCTGCGCTTATTTCGCCATCCAGATGCTGACGCTGTACCAGGCCCGGAGCTTTGACCCCCAGCTGCAGGAATACTGCTTCGAGCTTTTCGCCTGCATCGCCCTGACCATGACGGCCTACCAGCTGGCCGCTTTTGATATCGGCAAGGGCAGCCACCGCAGGCTCTGGGCCTGGGGACTGGCAGCGGTGTATCTGTGCTGCCTGTCCGCCGCGTCCGGATTCTTCTTTATCGCCGGCGGTATCTGGGCCTTTACGAATCTGAGCAATCTCCGCCGCCCCCGCCAGCGCAAGGCCATCGGGGAAGAAATCCCCACCGCGGAATGAATCGATAAATTGCAGTTTAGGTTATCGGCTTTAGTAAGCATCGGCGCGCAAGCGCCCTTGCCTCCCTCTCTGAGGGAGGTGGGCCGCCGCAGGCGGCTCGGAGGGAGTGTCCTTCTGACGATGCGACACTCCCCCAGTCACGGCTTACGCCGTGCCAGCCCCCTCAGAGAGGGGGCCAAGACTTTCGTCGATAACTTTGCTTATTAAACCCGATAACCTAAATT
>JAFTVM010000074.1 GCA_017465745.1 Oscillospiraceae bacterium | reverse complement strand
GATGGCGTCAAAGAGACGCATCAGGGTGACCATGATGGAGGCGAAGCCAACCAGACCCAGGATGTTCTCACCGAAGGTGGCAACATAGCTCAGGATCAGGACGAAGTAGACGTTGGTGGCGCCGTTGTTCATGGGGAACAGCGCCAGCTGATAAAATTTGGCACGGTTCATGCCGGAGTTATCGCTCATTTTTATTCTCCTTTGTATGATTTGCTAATCAATGCTGAATGATAAATGCTGAATGCTGAATTATGGCGTCGGCTTTGCCGACTGTTTGAAATTGTTTCCGGAGGAAACTCCTCAATTATGCATTAAGCATTATGCATTTAGCATTAAAAACATCAGGTCCAGTTGCCTCCGTTGCCGTCGCCCTTCTTCAGCTTGTAGGCGGGGTTGGGGGCGGAAACATAGCGGATATTGGCCTCGTCGCGGCACTCGCCGGCAACGGCTTCCAGCTTCACCTCGCCGTTCAGGGGCAGCTTGAAGGTAAAGACCTTGTCGCCCTGCTGGGTGGCCACCTTTTCGCCGTTTGCGTAGAGGGTGACGGAGGGCTGGTTGGAGTAGACCTTGACGGTGGTCATCTTCTCGGGACGGTCCACATAGCGGCGGCCGCAGATATAGACGAAGGGTTCCTTGCTCCACCATGCCTTGTAGATGTAGAAGCTGTCCTTGCGGGTCTTCCGGTCAAAGGTCACCAGACCCTTGTGGTTCATGCCGGGCTCGCCGCCCTGATTTCTTGCATCGGCTGCAAAGTCGAACATATTCCACAGATGGGTGGCCCACATGAAGGGACGCTTGTCGAAGAACTTCAGCATGTACTCATTGTACAGGCACTGGTATTCCTCGGACTGGTCGCCGCGCTTGGGGTGGGAGGTGTGGAGGTTGGGCATGCACTCGCAGCCGTACTCGGAGTAGCCCAGGCAGCGGTTGGGGTACTTGGCGTGGAAGAAGTCCACCCATGCGTCGTTCAGAGGCATGCCGGGGACATACCAGCCCAGGTACAGGTTCCAGCTGACCACGTCGGTGATGTGGGCCACCTTATTGAAGGGACCGCACATGGCGTAGCAGGCCAGGGTGGTGAAGCGGGTGGGGTCCATCTCGTGGCACAGGTCGTTGAGAACATGGTGGTTGTCCAGCATATCCTTGTTGTCCTTGGTGGAGATGGTGATCTCGTTGGAGACACCCCAGCAGACGATGGAGGGGTGATTGAAGTTCTGGACGATGAGCTCCTTCATCTGGGAAATGGTGTTCTCCCGGCCATTGGGCATATGCTCGGAGATGTAGGGGATCTCAGCCCAGACCACCATGCCGTACTTATCGCACAGATCGTAGAAATACTGGCTGTGCTGGTAATGGGCCAGGCGGATGGTGTTGGCGCCGATCTCCCGGATGATGGCCATATCGGTGTCGTGGTGCTCGGTGGACAGGGCGTTGCCGATGCCCTTCCAGTCCTGATGACGGCACACGCCCCGCAGGGGATAGCTGCGGCCATTCAGGAAGAAGCCCTTCTGAGGATCCACCTTGAAGGTGCGAACGCCCACATTGCAGCCGATCTCGTCCACGGCCTTGCCGTCGCACATCAGCGTGGCGGTGGCGCGGTACAGGTAGGGATCATCGATGCCGTCCCACAGATGGACATTGGCCACAGGCAGTTCTACGGAAAGACCGTCAGCCCTGGCCACCACATTGCCCTCGGCGTCGGCCAGGCAGACCTTGACGTAGGCACCGGCAGCTCTGGCTTCCTCGCCCAGGAAGGTTCTGACATGGACGGTGGCGTCCTTGCCGTTGACATCGGCCCAGTACTTGATGCCGGGGCCGCCGAAATGATCCAGATCGAAGTGCGCCCTGTTGACCACCAGCAGCTCCACATCCCGGTAGATGCCGCCGTAGAAGGTGAAGTCAGCCTTCTGGGGGTAGACCTTGTCATTGACGGAGTTGTCCACTTCCACAGTGATGGCGTTCTCGTCGGCCAGGATATCGGTGACGTCCACGCGGAAGGTGGAGTAGCCGCCGTCATGCTTGGCAACGGACTGACCGTTGAGGATCACGTTGGCGCTGGCATTGACGCCGTGGAACTGCAGATACACCCGCTCGTCAGCGGTGTATACAGGCCGGGGGAAGGTGTTGTCGTAGGTGCAGGTGCCGCGCCAATAGTCATTACCGCCGTCCTGGCCGTCCTTGGCATTCCAGGTATGGGGAAGGTCGAGAACGACTGCTTCGTGCCCGGGCTGCCGGAACGTCCAGCCCTGCATCAGTTTTTCGGTTTTTCTCATAAGTATTACTCCTTCTGTCGCAACGGGGAGCCCCCTGCGTTTATTACATCCTGACCGGGTGCCATTTACGGAAAGGGTATAGGAATCAGGATTATTTTAACTTTTTTTGTACGTCAACAAAACAAACAATTTAGTCCATTGACTTTACAAGTAAACATCTTGTATACTCCGGATATGAAAAACAACGTTTTATATGTGGAGGAAAACATGACTGGTAATATACAATATCTGAGAACCGACCGGGCGATCCAGTCCGCGCTGCTGAGCCTGCTGGGCAAGAAGTCCTTCGAGAAGATCACGGTGCAGGACATTCTGGATGAGACCCCCGTGTCCCGCGCCACGTTCTACAAGCATTTCCATGACAAGTATGAGATCGTGGAGAAGATCCAGGACGAGGTGCTGGGTACCCACCGGGAACTGCGCAATTCCCTGACACAGGCGTCTCCGGAGCAGTTTCCTGCGCTGGTGGAGCGTTTCTCCCTGCGCTACAAGGAGATCAGCCAGCTGCTGATGAAGGTCAAGACCGAGCGGGTCAATCTGCCCATCGCCCTGGTACAGGAATCCGAGGAGCACTATCTGGCCACCTCCGACAGCCCTACCCGGGAGCTGGAGGCCAAGATCTATGCGGCCGCCACCACCGCCATGATGGTGGCGCTGCTGGATGACAAGATGGATTATCCGGTGGAGAAGGGCTTCGATGTGATGATGGCTGTCTCCATGCGGCTGATGGGCCTGCCGGATGATCCGGAGCTGAAGCAGAAGATTCTGCAGCGCCGCAAGCAGGCTCTGCGGTGATTTTCAGATATTATATCACTTAGGAGGAAAAATTTCAATGGCACTTCATGTTATGGATGAGGCCAACCGCTGCCTGGGCTGCAAGAAACCCATGTGTCAGCAGGGCTGCCCCATCAGGACCCCCATTCCCGAGGTGATCAAGTTACTCAAGGCAAACAAGCTGGATGAGGCAGGCTGGATGCTCTTCGAGAATAATCCCCTGACCACCGTCTGCGCCCTGATCTGCAACCACGAGAAGCAGTGCGAAGGCCACTGCGTCCTGGGCAGAAAAGGCGCCCCCGTCCACTTCTCTGTCATCGAGAGCTACATCTCCACCACCTATGCCTCCAAAATGGTGAAGGGTCCCGCTCCCTCCAACGGCATGAAGGTCGCCATCATCGGCTCCGGTCCCGCCGGCATCACCATCGCCATCCTGATGGCGCGCCGGGGCTATGATGTCACCATATTCGAGGGCAAGGACAAGATCGGCGGCATCCTCCGCTACGGCATCCCCGAGTTCCGCCTGCCCAAGTCCGTGCTGGATGACATCCAGTACCGCCACCTGGAGCTCAAGGGCATCAAAATCCGCCCCAACATGCAGATCGGCGGCGCCATCACCCTGGACGACCTGTTCCGGGACGGCTACAAGGCCATCTTTGTGGGCACCGGCGTCTGGCGTCCCAATACCCTGAAGATCAAGGGCGAGACCTTCGGTCATGTCCACTACGCCATCAACTATCTGAACAATCCCGATTCCTTCCGCCTGGGTAAGAAGGTCATCGTCGTCGGCGCCGGCAACGCCGCCATGGATGTGGCCCGCACCGCTCTGCGTAAGGGTGCCGAGGACGTCACCTGCATCTCCATCACCAAGAAGGTGGCAGCCTCCGAGTATGAGTACTCCTACGCCCAGCTGGAGGGCGTCAAGTTCCTCTTCAACAAGAAGCCCGTGGAGATCACCGATGACGGCATTATCCTGCGGGATATCGTTGAAAACGAGGACGGCTCTTTCACCGACGTGGAAGGTTCTGACGAGCTGAACACCTGCGACTCCATCATCATCTCCATCAGCCAGGGACCCCAGAACAACATCGTCGGTTCCACCCAGGGTCTGCATGCCACCGGACGCGGTCTGCTGGATGCTGACGAGCGCGGCCGCACCAGCCGCCCCGGCATCTTCGCCTCCGGCGACGTGGTCGCCGGTGCCCGCACCGTGGTGGAAGCCGTCGCCCACAGCAAGGTGGTGGCCGACGCCATGCACGAGTACATCATGAGCCTGCCTAAGGACATGGAATAATTCCTGCAAATATAAACGCACCGCCCGGATCGAACCACGCTCCGGGCGGTTTTTGATTTGAAACACAGCAGAAAACCGCCCGAACCGTTTTGCCGGTTCGGGCGGTCATATTATGATCGATCAATCGTAGCGGACGACCTTCATGGCGGCCTTGTAGACCAGGTCGTTGAAGGTATGACCCATGGCGCCGGGGAAGTGGAGGAAGGTCAGCATGGAGCGCTGGCGGAAGTGGTCGGCCCACTTGCGGTCATGGGCGCGGCAGTTGGCCCACATCTGGCGGATGGCCTTGTCGGTCTCCTCGGTCTTGTTCATGCGGGCGTAGAGGATGGAAATGCCGAACATCAGGAACATTTCGTGCTCCAGGTACTTGCGCAGCATCTTGCTCTTGATGTTGTCGAAGTAGAAGGACTTGAAGCACAGCTCGGTGCACAGGACCTGGTGGGCGTAGCGCTTCATCATAACATCCTTCTGGACAGACTGGCCGGCGCGGCCGATCCAGTAGCGGTACAGATCTACATTCAGATAGTACATCTTCTCCACGTGGGGCAGGGTGCGGCAGACCATCAGATTGTCTTCGTAGAAGGTCTTCTTGGGCAGCTGGCCGCCGCATGCACGCATGGCCTCGGTGCGGAAGGTGCAGGAATGGATGGTCAGCATCTGGTGGGGCAGGAAGCGCTTGGTCTCGTCCCAGGTGAAGATCTTATTCTGGGGCAGGACGTTGCTGTAGTTGATGGACCGGTCGCCGATGCCGTCGGAATGGACATAATAGTAGTTGGTCACCATCAGATCCACGCCGCCCTGGGCTTCGCAGGCTTCCAGGGTGTCCAGGAAGTGAACGAAGTCCTGGCTCACCTTGTCGTCGGAGTCGACGACCTTGAAGTAGGTGCCGGTGGCGTGACGCAGGCCCTGGTTGATGCCCTCGCCGTGGCCGCCGTTTTCCTGGTGGACGACACGGACGATATCGGGATACTGGGCAGCGTATTCATCGGCGATGAGGCCGGTGGCATCCTTGGAGCCGTCGTCGATAATGATGATCTCCACACGGTCGCCGCCGGGCAGCAGGCTCTCGATGCAGCCGCGCATGTAGTCCTGAGAGTTATAGCAGGGGACTGTCACAGTCAGCAGTTTCATGATATATGTTCCTCCTGTATGCAAAAGGTGGTAGTTTTGGTTGAATTGTGTTCCAATGCTTTATTATAAATGGTGTTAACACTTTTTTCAACAGGATTTTTGGAAATGTCCCGATTTTAAGGAACTCATAATCTCTATAGAAAACAGGATCCGAAAAAATGTTTAACTTTTGTTGAAACTATGTGCTGGCTGCGTATTTTTGGAAAGCGTATCCAATCAGTTCCGGGTGGGGAGATTTTTCGTTTATACAATACATATTGTATATGGATGGTTAAATTGTCCCAAACGCAACGGAGCGGGGGAGGGGGTTCTGGTGATAACGCATAAAATTCCCGAAAGGCGTGTATTTTTATGCAATGAAGCGTTGACAAATCCGTCGGAAGTGGTATAATCCGTGTATACTTAATCACCTGAACGTGAATATTATTCATCTGGAGGACGAATTTATGAATAAAGACAGCATTAAGAAGGTAGTTCTTGCATATTCCGGCGGCCTGGATACTTCCATCATCATTCCCTGGCTGAAGGAGAACTACAACGATCCCGAGATCATCGCCGTTTCCGGCAATGTCGGTCAGGCCGACGAGCTGGAGGGTCTGGAAGAGAAGGCCCTGGCCACCGGCGCCAGCAAGCTCATCGTCTGCGACCTGGTGGACGAGATGGTGGACGAGATCATCATCCCCTCCCTGAAGATGAACGCCAAGTATGAGACTTACCTGCTGGGCACCGCATTTGCCCGTCCCGTCATCGGCAAGAAGCTGGCTGAGATCGCCCTGGCAGAGGGCGCTGACGCCATCGTCCACGGCGCCACCGGCAAGGGCAATGACCAGGTCCGCTTTGAGCTGGCCATCAAGCGCTTCGCTCCCGACATGAAGATCATCGCCCCCTGGCGCGAGTGGAATATCAAGTCCCGCGACGAGGAGATCGACTACGCCGAGGCCCACAATATCCCCCTGAAGTTCACCCGGGAGACCTCCTACTCCAAGGACAAGAACCTGTGGCACCTGAGCCATGAGGGTCTGGATCTGGAGGATCCCTCCAACGAGCCTGACCTGGATAAGCCCGGTTTCCTGGAGATGGGCGTTTCTCCCTACGCAGCCCCCGACGAGCCCACCTACGTCACCATCGATTTCGAAGCCGGTGCCCCCGTGGCCGTCAACGGCGAGAAGATGAAGGCGTCCAAGATCATCGAGAAGCTGAATGAAGTCGGCGGCGCCAACGGCATCGGCATCATCGATATCGTCGAGAACCGTCTGGTGGGCATGAAGGACCGCGGCGTCTACGAGACCCCCGGCGGCACCATCCTGTACTTCGCCCACCAGCAGCTGGAAATGATCACCGTGGACCGGGACACCCTGCACGTCAAGCAGAAGCTGGCTGTGGATTACGCCGATCTGATCTACAACGGCAAGTGGTACTCCCCCCTGCAGGAGGCTCTCACCGCTTTCGCCAACGAATCCAACAAGTTCGTCACCGGCTCCGTGAAGCTGAAGCTCTACAAGGGCAACATCATCCCCGCCGGCATGACTTCTCCCTACTCCCTGTACTCCGAGAATCTGGTCACCTTCGGTGAATCCGATTACGATCAGAAGCAGGCGGAGGGCTTCATCAACCTGTGGGGTCTGCCCCTGAAGGTGCAGGCACTGCGGGAGCAGGGCAAGCTGTAAGCGGCAACCAATAATCACCAATACCGTAGGGGCCGTTTTCGGCCCCTACATTACAAAATAAGGAAGAAGAGGGCAACACCATGGCAAAAATGTGGGCTGGCGTGACCGAAGGCAAAACTGAACAGATCGCGGATGATTTCAACTCCTCCATCCATTTTGATTCCAGAATGTACCGGCAGGACATCACCGGCTCCATGGCTCACGCTGCCATGCTGGCAGCCCAGGGCATCATCTCCGCCTCCGATGCTGACACCCTGGTGGCAGGTCTGGAAGGGATCCTGGCTGATCTGGATTCCGGCGCGCTGGAATTCGATATGACCTGCGAGGACATCCACATGTTCGTTGAGCAGGTGCTCACACAGCGCATCGGCGACGTGGGCAAGAAGCTCCACACCGCCCGGTCCCGGAACGATCAGGTGGCCCTGGATGTCCGCATGTACCTGCGGGAAGAGATCGATGAAATCTCTGATCTGGTGAAATCTCTCGTCGCAGTCCTGGCTGATCAGGCGGAAACCTACAAGGCCGCCATCATGCCCGGCTACACCCACCTGCAGCGGGCACAGCCCATCACCTTCGGGCATCACCTGATGGCCTACGCCATGATGCTGCT
>JAFTVM010000052.1 GCA_017465745.1 Oscillospiraceae bacterium | reverse complement strand
CGGCGTACCAAAAAATCCAGATACCCATCCGGGTATCTGGATTTTTTATTATGCTGGGCGGGATTCGAAAGTTCAAATGCGGCAGGATTGTATTTTGCAAAAGAATAAACGCACCAGAGTGCTCCTGTTGCGTCTCTTGGCAGAGTCTGAGCACACCGACCATTTTTCATCACGGATACAACCGCCTTTGCATGATCCTAGTGCAAAAGCGGTCAGTCTTTCAAAAGCTTTACAAAAACCTCGGAGATCTCCAGATATTCATTCCAGGTTTTTTCCAGGTAGGCCCGTCCGGCGTCGGTGATGGAGTAGTAGCTGCGGGCCCGTCCGTCTGCCACCTCCGTGGAGGAGATTTCAATGTACCCCTGATCCTCCAGACGGTAAAGGACGGGGTATAGGATAGAAATTTTGTATTTTCCGCCGCTGCGCTCTTTCAGTGCGGCGGTGATCTCATAGCCGTACATGGGGCGTTCTTTGAGGAAGTTCAGAACCACCAGGGGACTGGTGGCCCGCTTGAAGTAGGAGATAAAGGAATGTCCGGTATTTTCCACGTCCACCTGTCCTTTCCAGGGTGAATTGCTTTTGTGCATCCATAATATACCACAGACCTTTTTGAAAAGCAATATATAGCATTGACAAATATAGTGCCGTATGGTAAAAATATAGCAAGATAGATTGGAATGCTATCTATTGCAAAGGAGGTAAGGATATGGACATTCGAACAAGACTGACCCGGAAGCCTGTGACCACGGCGCTTTGGCTCGTCCTGGTGACGGCGATGGCGCTGTTTTTGAGCGTAGGCGTGGCGCTGTGGTACTCCACGGGAAATCTGTTTGACATATTGGACGAATATCATTCGGCGGTGGCATACCGCTTAGACCGGGGGGTGCATCGTGAGGTGGATCCCGGCGAGGATGGCGTCCGCTATACCATGGACGACCGCAATCTGACCGTGGAGCAGGTCGCCGCGCTGGAAGCCATGGACAGCGTCAAGGGTGTTCACTTCCACTCTCTGTCCGGCGGCTACAGTCCGTCCTTTGCGCCTGTGCTGGGCGTCAGGAACGGTATGATCAACTGCTTTGAGTATTACCATCAGGCTACTGAAAGCTACAAAGAGGCCATGATCGTCGGCACTGTCGAACGGATCCACTGGGTTCAGGAGGATGGATATCGGGATATGTGGCCTGCCTATGACGAGGAGGTCTACTACACCAGTGCCTATTTCATGATCAACGTGGAGCAGATCGCGTTGATTCATGAGTCCTACCAGATTGAGAACGCCATCGCGGAGAATATGCAGATCAATGTCTCCATGTCCTTCATTGGTGAAGACACCATGGACTACATCCAGGAGGGAGAGCGGTATGTATTCTACGGCGATTACGATCCTGAGCCCCACTTTTGGTCAGATGGCACTACGACGTATAAGCCAGAGGAGATCTTCTCTCGGGTGGGCTTAAGCTGCGGCTCCTGCGATCTCATTGATGGCATCCTTCAAACCAGAGATGGTACCTTTAACCGGGAAGGAGCCCCCCTGGTTCAGGCTGCTGCAAAGCTGGAGGGTACGCTGGAGGAATTCCTGGCTGACCCCGCAAATGTCCGCTGGGTGGAGCAGGTGGAGGACTGGTACCTGCGGCAGCACAGCGTCCCCGTCATGGGCACGCCGGCGCTGGAAACCTTCTACGTGTTTATGAAGAACCAGGCAAGCATCGTGGAGGGGCGGATGTTCACCCAGGAGGAATATAACGCGGGAACCAAGGTCTGTATCCTCAGCGACAGCCTGGCAAACCGCTCCGGGCTCAGCGTTGGCGATACCATCAAGCTGTCCCAGTTCCTGTGTACCGACGAAAACGAGTCCACGATCACAGATTATCCGGACGGATATTTGAACAATCCAAACATCGGCAGTCCCATCCAGATGCCGGAATTCGTGACGGAGGACGAGGAATTCACCATCGTGGGATTGTATAAGCTTCGGGACGAATGGGTAGATACCTCCTACGCCATCACGCCCAACACGGTATTTATCCCCCAAAAGGTGCAGATTGAAGGCACCTTCGGCGGTCCCAACGTTGAAAAGGAACAGACCGTCTGGCGGGAGACGATCGTCGATGGGGAGACCATAAGCAGGGAAGTGGTAACAAAGACTGTTGAGGCTGAAAACGGTTCCTTCGGTGTCTACCTGTCCATCGAGCTGGTCAACGGCAGAATGGAGGATTTCCTCCGGGAGATCAATGAGGATCCCTTGCTGAAGGGTCAGTTCCACACGGTGGATCAGGGTCTCGAGAATGCCATCAAGAGCATCGAGGCCCTGGCTGCCTCTGCCGACAAGCTGATGCTCCTGGTGGGGCTTGGCTGGGTGCTGCTTCTGATATTGTATGTGCTGCTGTACCAGGGCGGTCAGCGGCAGAATCTGGGCATCATGCGCTCCCTGGGCGCGTCCCCGAAAATTGCCCGGGACTATCTTTTCGGCAGCGGCATGGCCCTGGCGTCCATCGGCGTGGTACTGGGCGGTATCCTCAGCGGTGTGATCTTCCGCATCGTCCAGTCCAAGATCGCGGAAAGCACCCTGGCACAGGTGGACAAGAGCGCCTACAGCGCCGGCGCCGCCCTGACGGAGGACGCCCTGGTTGAAATGGTAAGCATGAGCCAGATCTCCGCACCCATGCTGCTTGCCCTGTGCGCCGCCCAGCTTGCGGTCATTGCCGTAGCCCTGTGGCTCCACGCCGGCAGCATGGCGAAGCGCAAGCCCAGAAATCTGTTGGGGGTGTAAGCATGGATCCATATTTATTCAAACGTCTTTGGCGCAGACCCTGGCTGAGTCTGTGCAGCCTGATCCTCAGCGCCGTGCTGTGCTTCCTGGTGGGTTACCTGTCCGGCTACCGCCAGGATCAGGAAGCCCGGCTCCAGGAGGTCAAGGAAAAATTCGACGTGCTCTGCGTGGTTACCAATCTCCAGGGCACCAGTTCCACGGATCTGAAAATCGAAGCGGATGTGGCAGAATTCGTGCAGGACACGGAAAACGGCATCGGCAGCCACGTCCGGGATGTGCGGCTGGTCAAGCGGTTCGAATACGAGGCGCCCACCGTCACCTTTGAGTACTACCGTCTGGGCACGAATCTCATCGGCGTCAACAATCCCCGCTGCGCCCAGGTACTGGATCCCACGGCGGGCGGCTATGTGACCTACCTGACGGAGGATTTCTATGGGAGCGAGGAAAATATCTGCATCGTATCCCAAATGACCTTCGACCAGCTGGGCGAATCCATCCTGCCCCTGCGGGTGACGGATCCGGTTTCCTTCATGACCTGGCACAGCCCGGACTATTCCCAGCGGACGGTGGACTTCCAGATCGTAGGATACTATACAGGCGGCGGAGCGGATATTTACATCCCCTATGACACCGCCCAGCGGCTCTCCATCGAGATCTGCGGGGCAGGCGGCTGCGATTCCATCTCCTTCCTGGCGGCGGACAACGAGGGGCTGGACGCGCTGACAGAGGCCGCCTCTGTCGTGTTCAATTCCGTTAATCCCCTGGTGGGCAACACCGCTTCGTCCTCCCTGGCGCTGACCATCCACGATGAGCAGTACCGGGCCACAGTGGCTGCGCTGGAGCAGAATATCGCCCGGACGGGGTATCTGCTGCCCGTGGTGCTGGTTCTTGGTCTGGGTGTGGGCTTCCTCATCAGCTTCCTGTACACCCGGAATGAGCACAAGACCTATGCGCTGATGCGTACCCTGGGTATGACCCGTGGAAAGCTCTTTGGTTCCATTCTGCGGGAGCAGCTGCTTCTGGTGGCTGTGGCGACGCTGGCGGCATTGGCCGTGACGAAGGAGCCTGTTCCCTCTGCCGTGTATTTTACCTGCTACGCAGTGGGCTGCGGCGCCTGCATCATCCGGGCAATTCAAGTCCCGCCCACCGCTATTCTCAGAGATCAGGAGTGATATTATGGATATTTTAACGACGCTGAATGCCAGCTTTACTTACCAGAACAAATCCCAGACCGTCCACGCCGTGAAGGATGTGACCTGCGGCTTCACGCTCGGCAAAGCTTACGCCATCGTGGGCAAGTCCGGCAGCGGCAAGACCACCCTGCTGTCCCTGCTGGCCGGTCTGGAGCTGCCCACCTCCGGCAAGGTCTTCTATGAGAACACCGCCACAAGCGATATGGACTGCGACGAATACCGCCGGGATCATGCCGCTGTGATCTACCAGAGCTATAACCTCTTCCCGCTGCTGACTGCGGAGGAGAATGTCATGTATCCGCTGAAGCTGAAGAAGATGCGCGCAGCCGAGGCAAAGGAAATCTGCCGCAAGCAGCTTGCCGCCGTGGGTATCCAGCCCGATCAGTGGGGGCGCTTTCCCTCCCAGCTTTCCGGCGGTGAGCAGCAGCGTGTCGCCATCGCCCGCGCCTTGGCTGCAGGTAATCAGATCGTCCTGGCAGACGAGCCCACCGGCAATCTGGACATCACCAACGGCGAACAGGTGGTGGAGATCCTCCTGCGCCTTGCCCACGAGGAAGGCCGATGCGTCATCGTCATTACCCACGACCTGGAGATCGCATCCCAGATGGATGAAGTCTGGATGATGCGTGACGGTGTTCTGGAAAGAGAAGACTGACAAAATGATAAAAAGTGGGAGAAACCTGTATTCTCCCACTTTTTTGCATAAAGGTGAAAAATCCTTGACAGATCACCTGCCAGTCCAGCGGAATGCTGCCTGATGCCGGCTCGACCGCATCCACCCCTTTCTTTCGCCCAAGGGCAAAAAAAATGTAAACGAGTCCCTCCCGGCGTACCAAAAAATTTGTCAGATCCCCAAAAATAATGCTTGACATTTCCAGAATAGAGTGCTACTATATCTAGGTGCTCAGGCAGACACATGCGCCGGTAGCTCAGTTGGATAGAGTGACTGACTACGAATCAGTAGGTCAGGGGTTCGAGTCCCTTCCGGCGTACCAAGAAATCCAGATACCCATCCGGGTATCTGGATTTTTTATTATGCTGGGCGTGACTCGAAAGATCAAATGCAACAGTCCGGTGGACTGTTGCTTGATGCGGGCTTGACCGCATCAACACCTTAATTTTCCTTCGCCCAAAGGCGAAAGAAAATGTAAACGAGTCCCTTCCGGCGTACCAAAAGATCCAGATACCCATCCGGGTATCTGGATTTTTTCTTTTAATATGCTATAATAGCTGCAAATATCAGTCGAACACAAAATGCACAGTAAGGGGGCGCAATATGCACGAACAACATTCCATAGTCGAATCCGACGATCACTTCGAAGTTGGAACGCTTGCGCACTTGGTCGTCGGCAATACGGGGCGCGTTCTGGACGGCAGGCGTACCCCTGGATATATCGAAAGTTTCGATGAAGAAAGCGCCATGTTTGTTTGGCGAATTACTGCATTCGAAGATAAGGGAGAATACTGGGAAATACCTGCCGAGGAAATCACTTCTTATCAATTCCGCAAAGGCTCTCCCCTGCTTTCTCCTTCGGAAGTCACACAGATTTCAGCCCGGTGCGATGCCTTGAATCAGCAATTGGTCATACAGAAATCCGAAACAAATCGTGCTGCAACTGAAAACGCCATCGATGCACAGGAGCAGTGTGCGCACGACTGGATCATTAACAACTCTTTATTCTATAAGGCGGGAACGCAGTTTGACTTTTCCGCCGAGGAAGGCAACCGGCTTTTATTCACAGATATGGAAAACTATCTGAAAGAACTCGGTCTGTCCGAACTGGACCGTCTGACCGCCGAACAATATCTGCTTAATCCCTATTCCGGAGAGTGGATTAAGAGCACAAAGATTATCATGGCAGAAATGGGACTGATCGCTTACAGCGGCACGCCCACGCGTAAAACGGATACCTTTTCAGGTATCGGAGAAAAAGAACTGCGGAAAAGATACATCATTGCACGCACTGCTTTTCTCAGGAGCATTTTCAAATTAAAGGGAATCCGTGAAGTATCTCTTTTCAGAGGCATGTCCAGTTCAATTGATTTTTACGAAACACCCCATACGCTGGTTTCTACCACTTTTTCCGCCGAAACAGCACTGGCATTTACCGATATTCAATCTTCTTCCAAATCCAGAAGTGCGTATTTCGTTAAATTCACCTGCCCGGTGGATCGTCTTTTCATGACGTTTTTGGAAACCAGGCAATTCAGTCAACGATACAAAGAACAGGAAGCCATTATATTTTACGATGGTCAAATCAAGTTCTAATGCAAAGGGCACACCCTCCCCGGGTGTGCCCTTTCCTCTTACCGCTTATAAATCACCATCTGATTTTCCAGCTCCGCAAAGACCTCATACCCATTCCCCTCCAAAAATTTCACGAACATCTCCCGACCATTCTCATCGGAAGTAGCGTATTTCTTGAAGCTGGACGTATCCGTCAGGCTTACCACCACATATTCGCACTCCAGAATATGTTCCCGGGAGCTGTAGCGGATGTCGTAAAGCGTTTCCCGATTTGCCAGGGGTGCGGTGAAGAAGGTGGTGGCCGCTGCGCTGGCATCATCAGGGATCTGCGCCAGAATTTCCCGCCGCTGGGCGTAAGTTTCGGCATAGGTCATGCAATACCGGGGATAGAGGCTTGCCTTGGGGATCACGTTCAGGGCGAACAGCAGCGCCGCAGCCACCGCCATGCCCGCCAGCGTGACCCGCCGGTCCAGTTTCGCATCCGCCAGATTGACCATGGTCAGATAAAACAGGAAAGCCGTGGAGCCATAGGTGTACTGGAAGAAGATGCTGTGCTGGTACTGGTAATCGCTCATGAGATTCACCAGAATGTAGGGAATCAGCAGGATGTACCGTTCATACCGCCGGGTGATCAGCGGCAGCCCCAGCAGCGGCAGCATGGTCAGCCCGATGAATTCCAGCTTTTCAGGATCCACGCACTCATACACCGCCTTCATGGGGCACAGCAGCACCGCACGGATCACCGTGAAGAGAGAATCAGACCCGTCGAACATGAAATTCTTATAGCGGTAGGTCATGACGCCGTCGCCGCTTTGCGCCAGATACCCGGTGACCGCCAGGAACCAGGCGACGCTCCCCGCCATCAGTGCCGCACCCGCCAGGAAATTCCATTTTTCGTCCTTCCGAAGAATGCCCCGCACCAACTGCCACAGGGCGATCACCGCCACATAGACGGCGGCGTCCTCCTTGACCATGCAGGTCAGCAGTGCAAATGCGGCAGTAACGGGCATGCTCCGGCGATCCAGGCCGTACAGCAGCCACAGGATCAGAGGCGTCAGAAAGGCGTTCTCATGGATGTCGTAGCTGGCGCCGCCGGAATAGGCGGGGTACAGGGCCAGCACCAGACACAGCAGGCACCGCTGCCAGGGCTTCAGCCCATGGTGCCGCCCCAGCTTCCACAGGGGGATCAGAGCCGAGGCCAGCACTGCCGCCTGCAAAACCTGCAGTGTTGCGGGGTACGGCGCCAGGCAGTAGAACGGCAGCAGCAGATAATAGATGGGCGACACATGGACGGCAAAATGGCTCAGGGGGCCGTCCCGCTCCACGGTGGTGATGGGTAAGCCCGTTTCCTTCATATTGTGGAACATCTGGGCAAAAATTGTGAAATCGTAGGTGGGGGCGCAGAAACTCAGCACCCGGCACACCGTCCAGACACTGACAAAAACAAAAAATGCCACGCCAATGACCGCCACGATCCAGATAAAGCGCTTATCCTCAGCCGGACGCGTCACGGGCTTCGACGGCACATGCGCCCAGCCCTGCACCGCATACACCACCACAATCAGCAGGATCAGCAGGCAGGCGATGAGATAGGCAGGCGTGAAGGAGGTCATCAGGCTTCCCGCCAGCAGGGCCGCGGCAAAGACCATGCCCCACCGCTCGGCCTGCGCAAATTTCCGGGGCACGGCGTAAAGCGCCGCCAGGAAGACGCCCCCCAGCACCAGCAGCCGGGGCGCGGAGAGGTTCGCAACGGTTTCCAAAGACGCCAGATCCCCCGGCATCAGCATCAATTCCACCCCCGCCGCCAGCAGCCAGGAGAGGATCAGCCGCCGCAGCAGCACCGCCACCGGGCGTCGGATCGGAACTGTATTGTTTTCATATTGTATGTTCATGGGATTTTCCTCGAAGCTTCAAAATGATTCTATGCTAAACTCTATCACCAAATGGAAGAAAAATCAACTCAGGCCGCAGAAACTTCATATTTTCTCAAACTTCCTCTTGTTTTTTCCGACCGCAGGGGTTATAATAGGCGACAGAATGTGAGGAATCGGGAATAACCGATCCTTAAACCCATATTAGGAGGTCATTATCATGGCTGTTAAAATTGAAAAGTCCACCATCATCGGTGACATTCTGGACATCGCTCCTCAGGCTGCTCCCCTGTTCTTCGCCATCGGCATGCATTGCCTGGGCTGCCCCTCTGCCCGCGGCGAGACTGTTGAGGAAGCCTGTATGGTTCACGGCATCGAGTGCGACGCATTCCTGGCTCAGCTGAACCACTTCCTGGAGGCCTACGAGGCAGATCAGGCCGGCAAGTAATCGATTTGCCCACGCCATCCCGGAGCAATGCGGGATGGCGTTTCTTTTTCCATACTTTTACGGAGGAAACACCATGAAACTCCCTATTTCTGACCGGCTGCTGGCATGTGCCGGGTTTGTCGCCCCGGGCGACCGGGTGGCGGACATCGGCTGCGACCACGGCTATCTTGCCATCCATGTGCTGACCCGGGGGATCGCCCGCAGCGTCATCGCCGCGGACATCGGCGAGGGTCCCCTGCAGTCCGCCCTGCACAATGCCGTCAAGTTCGGCGTCCGGGATAAAATCGAATTCTACCTGTCCGACGGCGTCCGCAATATCCCCCGGGACTTTGACTCCATGGTCTGTGCCGGTATGGGCGGTGACACCATGATCCACATCCTGGAATCTGCCCCCTGGCTGCGCAATGAAAAATACCGCCTGATCCTCCAGTGCCAGTCCAAGACCCCCATGCTGCGCCAGTATCTGTCGGAGCATGGCTGGCGTATTCATGAAGAATCCGTCCTCCGGGACGGGCGGTTCCTGTACACCGTCATGGAAGTGGTCTGGGCGCCCGATTACCCCCGGCTGACCAGGGCGGAGTGGTACTTCCCCCCTGCCCTGCTGGAAAACCCCGGCAAGGAGCTCCCCGCCTACTACCGCTGGGTGGTGCGGGGCCTGGAGATCGCCACGGCGCACCAGAATGACGCCGAAAAGAAGCAGGTTCTGGAGGAGCTTCGAAAGCTGCCGGAGCAGGAAGATCTGGACTTTCTGCTGAACGAATAAATACAATTGTAGGGCGGGGTCATGACCCCGCCGACCAGGCTGCGACATTTGCACCGCCAGACCAACCGTTTCCGTTTCGATACGTGGTCGGCGGACTCATGAGTCCGCCCTACAGAAAGATTTCTGGAGGAATCACCTATGGCAACCGTTGCCGATATTTTACATTTCATCGAATCCATCGCCCCGCCCCACATGGCGGCAGAATGGGACAATGTGGGCCTGCTGTGCGGCCGGAAGGACAAGGCAGTCCGGAAGATCCTGGTGGCTCTGGATCCCTTCCGTACCGTCATCGACGAGGCCATCGCTCTTGGCGCCGACCTGATTGTCACCCACCATCCCCTGATCTTCCGTAGCCCCCTGATGGCGGTCAACGAAGATACCGAAGCCGGACGCTGCGTGCTTGCGCTCATTGAGCATGGTATCGCCGCCATCAACGCCCACACCAATCTGGACATGGCCCCCGGCGGCGTCAACGATGTGCTGGCACAGACCCTGGGCCTTACCGATATTGAAATCATCAACCCCGTGGAGAACTACGGCCTGCTGCGAAAGGGCGAGGTTCCTGAACAGTCCCTGACCACTTTCCTGGGCAGCGTCAGGGAAAAGCTGCGCTGCCAGGGTCTGCGCTACGTGGACGGCGGCAAGTCCGTCCGGGTCGTGGCTGTGGGCGGCGGCTCCTGCGCCGACGGCATGTACGAGGCTATCGCCGCCGGGTGCGACACCCTCGTCACCAGTGATATCAAATACAACCAGTTCCGCACCGCCTGGGAGCTGGGTCTGAACCTCATCGACGCCGGCCATTTCCACACGGAAAACCCCGTCATGCCCGTTGTTGCAGAAAAGCTGCGCTTCGCTTTCCCGGGTGTGGAGGTGATTTTTTCCGAAAATCACACCGATGTGATGAATTTCTTCGTCTAAGACGGTTGATTTTTCTATCCCGGCTGTGATAGAATATATTGAACATTTTCGGGCACTGCCCATTGATATACCACAGAGAGGAAGATTTTACTATGTCCGGACATTCCAAATGGCATAACATTCAGAAGACCAAGGGCGCACAGGACGCCAAGCGTGCTGCCGCTTTCACCAAGATCGCCAAGGAGCTGATCGTCGCCGTTAAGGAAGGCGGCGGCATCACCGATCCTGCCAACAACTCCCGCCTGGCCACCATCATCACCAAGGCCAAGGCTGCCAACATGCCCAACGACAACATCAAGCGCTGCCTGGAGAAGGCTGCCGGCGGTCAGGGCGGCGACAACTACGAGACCATCAACTACGAAGGCTACGGCCCCGGCGGCGTGGCTGTCATCGTGGAGACCATGACTGACAACCGCAACCGTACCGCAGGCAACATGCGCCACCACTTCGACAAGTTCGGCGGCAACCTGGGCACCAACGGCTGCGTCAGCTGGTCCTTCGATAAGAAGGGTGTGCTGGTCATTGACAACTCCGAAGAGGAGCTGGACGAGGAAGAGGTCATGATGGACGCCATGGAGGCAGGCGCCGACGATTTCGAAGCCGACGGCGACGTCTTCACCATCTACACCCTGCCCGACGACTTCAATGACGTCGTTTCCAACCTGAGCAAGTACACCTTCGTCTCCGCCCAGATCGAGATGGTCCCCCAGAACTACCAGCCCCTGAGCGAAGAGCAGGGCGTGCAGATGCAGAAGCTCATCGACGCCATGGAAGATGACGACGATGTGCAAAACGTCTGGCACAACTGGGAAGAGTGATTTTCGAAGATAAATCTTCGAAAATCTTATAGCAACTCTGAGTTATCCGAACATTTCAAAGCGATTTGAGATCGTGATTTTGACGAGTTACGCTATATACCACATTTAGCATAATTGAACTACGCTGCTACCACTCCTTTGTCAACAGATGGCAAAGGAGTGGTTTTTTTATGTTAGCAAAACACTGTCTGCAAGAGTTCAAATTGGACTGTCAGCTCCGGCGGCTGTCAGACCGAACCATCAAAGGGTACTACAACAATACCCTGAACTTCCTGATTTACGCTGAGAAGCACCATGAGGTAACGGAGGTAGACGAGATCCGAAGCGTCCACATCAAACACTACGTTCAGTACCTCCTGAAGAAGAAGCTGTCTGCCAGCTACATCAACGGTATTCTCAAATGTCTCCGTGCCTACTTCGCCTTTGCCGTCCAAGAGGAGTATGTGTGCGCCAGCCCCGCCACCAAAGTCAAGATGCAGAAGGAGCCGAAGGTTCTGATCGAAACCTTCACCGATGACGAAGTGCGTTCCCTGGTATCCGCCTTTGATTACTCCACCTTCCTGTCTGCCCGCAATAAGATGGTGCTTGCCATCGCCTTTGACACAGGCGCAAGAAACACGGAGATCTGCGACATCAAGCGTGAGGACATCCGGGACAACGTAATCCTGATCCACGGCAAGGGTAACAAGGAACGCCATGTCCCCATCTCCCCTTACCTGCGGAAGGTCATGCTGAAGTACGAGCGGATGCGGGACTACTACTTTGACGATAAGCAAGTCCACTACGACAACTACCTTCTCTCCCGCACGGGCCGTCCCCTGACCAAAGAGGCTCTGGAACACATCTTCAATCAGGCCAACCAAAAGGCATCGGTACGAGAGAACATTCGCTGCTCTCCCCATACGGCCCGCCACTACTTCGCTCAAACCTGTCTGCGGAACGGGCTGGATGTCTACTCCGTGTCCCGGCTCCTGGGGCATGAGAACATCAACATCACGAAGCGGTACTTGCAGTCCCTTGAGGATCGCAGCATCGTGGAGATGGCATGCCAGTCCACTCCCCTGTTCAATCTGCGGCTGTGACTGGACATCCTGAAACATCATTGTACATCTTAGATACATCTTGGAATGTGATTGCACATCTTACACACATCTACGGACATCCCGCCACCCGAAGCATTATCTGTTCATCTGAAAAAATACGAAAAAACAATAGAGGAGTTCAAACTATTGAACTCCTCTGTTGCTATAATATGGCCATAACAAGTGAGGCGCACAAAAAATACAACAGCCTCCACAAGAAAGGACAATTACTATGAAGAAGAACACCTATGCTATCGATCACGCCAACAAGACCATCACCCTGACCAAGGCTTATGCAAAGCTGGCTAACACCCCCGGCACCAAGGAATTCCGGGAGCTGTCCCGCCTCCACCAGGCTTTCCCTGAGTATGACATCGCAATGCGTACCGCAACTGTCACCGCCAGCAAGAATACCCATGATGGTCTGACCATTGAGATGATGGAAAAGATCATCGCCCGCCAGCCTAATAGTGAAGAACTGATGCGTGAGTACAACGAGTTTGTTGACCTTTGGGGCAAGAAAGTCAACGACAAGAAGAATCCCGGTAAGAAGATCGTTCGTGTGCATTACGGCAAGGTGAAGTCTTGGTTCCTGAAGAAGGTTCCCAACTATTTGGACATTGATTTCGCTCAGGCCACAACCTGAATGAGAGCGGCGGGGTGATTTGCATGGAAATGTCCGTGTTTTATCGTGAATGGCTGCCGCTGCCAAAAGCAGAGTTCAATATTCTGGCTATGCTTGCGGAACAGGGCGGCACATTCAGCGGCAACTACACCGATATGTGCAGATACTTATCTGTAACCCCACAGAGCCGGAACAGGAAGGTTCTGCAAACTGCGATTGAAAGTTTAGTTTCAAAGGGCTTTATTACTTGCGAGAGCCGGGGAAGAACCCAATATCTGAAGCTGATTCCAAAAGCAACAGAAATCAACCTTCCCCGGCCTTGGGTACAGTCGGTGATCCGGCACGATTATTCTTCGGAGGATGTGGCATTTGCCCAAGTTCTGAAGGTATTCCTTTGGATTGTCCAGAACGAACAGGACATTGTAACAAATGACATGATTGCCAAAGACTTGGGCGTATCCGTTTCCACGGTAGTCAGCGCAAAGAATGTTCTGGAACAGGAGTACGAGAACATTACCAAAAGGAAAGTGTCTGAGAAGTGGGGCGATAGCTTCCGATCCGTGGGACAGGAGCTTGCGGCTGGCGCATGGTGGAAAGACCCATAAAAGAAAGAGTTACTTTTTCCTTAATAATAGATAAAACTATTTATTACTGAGGAAAAAGTAACTCTTTTTTATATCAAAGGGACTGCGCATCGCTATTTTGCTGCGAACGCCGCAACAGCGGCTTTCTTGCAAAAGTAGCGAATGCGACGAAATTACGAGAGGGGCTGCCGTCGGTTTTTGTTTTGCTCCGTCATGCTCGAAAGACGGCAAAAAGTTATGAAAAACCCAGTGAATACGGGCTTTTTTGATTTTATATAAAATTTTTGTTATAATATATATGTAAGATAAAGAAAGAGATGAGGGGAGGGAGAGAATGAAGAACAAGTATGTAGAAAATGTTTGTGCCATGCTTCGCCGGAGAGGGTTATCATGCAAATACGAACACCCAGGCATCTACTGTATCAAGCTGAACGGTTAGATCGTTTACATCGGAAAGAGCCGGAATATGCTGGAAAGAATTGCTTCCCACTATGTTGGTATCAGGCAAGGCTCAGAGCGCAAGTACCGCATTTTAGCGGAAGCGTAGCGCAAAGGTTATTCCGTGGACTTCGGTGTGCTTTACTACGCAAAGAACCAGCGTTATTGGGACATCGTGGAAGAGATCGGACAGAAAGAGGGCGAGTTCATCCGGGAGTACCGCCCTGTGCTGAACACTTAGATCCCCAAAGCAGAGGATTGGCACAAATGGGAAGTGAATCCAGTCGATGCACGGGAAGTGCTGAAGTTGCTTCTGGAGGAATGATGCTTCTACCGCAGACAGTCGGAAGCACCGTAATCCGAAATCAAAACCACTCTTAGTGGGAGAACTGCCCTGCCCTTTGTTGAAAGCGCACTTTCAAAAATATTTTTCCCGGAATATACCGCCCACCCCCTGTGCGGGCGGGACAACTCCATAAATGATCGAAGGGGACAGCCGCAAAAGGCTGTCCCCCATTTGTTATTCTGTGGGCTTCTCTTCTCTGACATACTCCATGAGATCACCGGGCTGGCAGTCGAGGACTTCACACAGCCGTGCGATTGTCTTTGCATCCAGTCCACCAGTACCGTTTTTGATGGCGGTAAGTGTCCCCTGACCGATCAGCTTCTCTTGGCGAATCTTGTAGGTTGTGTAGCCCTTCTCCTTCAGAAGGTCGAACAGTTTGGTATAGACGATGGGCATAGTAAAAACCTCCTTCTCCACTGTCCGTATTATAACACGCAACATGCACTAAGTCAAGTGCATAATAATTACTAAACACATACACCGAACTTTGTGCATAATGCCATCTTGAACATGCACAAAGTTTAGTGTATAATACAGACAGTTAAAGCAACACACCACTACAACACAAAGGAGATTCAAACCATGTCTACCATCGAAATCACTTCCAAAATCGAAGCCCTCCGGGATCTGGAATCCCTGATCGAGGAGGCCAAGGCCGAGGCCGAAAGCCTCCGGGACGAGATCAAGGCCGAAATGCTGAACCGGGACACCGAGGAGCTGACCGCCGGACAGTACATCGTCCGCTACACCACCGTCCTCAGCAACCGCTTCGACTCCACCGCTTTCAAGAAGGTCATGCCCGATGTCTACAAGGCATACACCAAGCAGACCTCCAGCCGCCGCTTCTCCATCAGCGCATAAGAAAAGCCCCTGTCAGAGCGGCAACTCTGGCAAGGGCAACCCAAGAAAAACTCACGACAGTCAATCACGGGGTACGCTAATTATAAGCCTCTGCCCCTCCAAAATCAAGGAGGAAATTCCCATGAAGCAACTGACCAGCTACAATCGTGTCGCAGGCTACCTGAACAAGGTTTTCGACATTCTGAATGAGGAGTTCTTTGAAAGTGAACTTTCAAGACCCACCATCACCATCCAGTCCACTCCCAAGGCATACGGCCACTTCTCTCTGAGAGAGGACACTTGGATCTCCAAGATCGGCGGCACTCACGAAATCAACATCGGAGCCGGAACCCTGTCCCGCCCCATCGAGGAGGTCGCCGCAACGCTGCTGCATGAGATGGTTCACTACTATAACCACATCAACGGCATTCAGGATTGCAGCCGGGGCAATACCTACCACAACCGCCGCTTCCGGGACGCAGCCGAAGCCCGTGGCCTGATTATCACCCACTCCGAAAAGTACGGATGGTCTCACACCGCCCCCGGCGACGAGCTTCTGGAAGTGATTCTGAAGTACGACCTGACCGACATTCTGATTAACCGCAACGAATACAGCGGCTTCCACATCCCCGGCACGGGAACCCATAACGGCGCAGCTCCCGCCACCACGCCCCGCAAGAGCAGCAGCCGCAAGTATATGTGTCCCTGCTGCGGTATGAGTGTCCGGGCTACCAAGACCGTCAACATCGCCTGTATGGACTGCAACGAGCAGTTGCTTCTGGCTATGTGAACCAAGGGAGGGGGGAAGCCCCCCTCCACCAAGAGAAGGAGGAACAAAGGATGTATGTTTTGGACAAGCTGTGGCGGGATGGTATCTCGCCTAGTGAAAGATATGTGCGCCCCGGTAGCGAATACCAAAAGGCTTCCACCCGGCGCAACGAAGAAATGGAGCGGCTTCTGGAATTGCTTTCGCCAGAGGCAAAGGCGCAGATGGATGTGGTGGAAACGCTGCGGTATGATTTGACCATGCTTTCGGAGGAAGATGTGTTCATCTACGGCTTCCGGCTGGGCGCAAGGCTTATGCTGGACATTATGGGGGAGCATCGTGGACAGTTTCAGACGGACACGGCGGGGGATTGACCCCGCCACCGTAAGAGTTCGTATAACACGGGAAATACGAACACCAAAAGCCAGTGTTTTCAACACATTTTGGAAAAGCGCTGAAATTCACGAACTTTTGCCAGAGAAATTACGAACTTTCACGCTCGGAGGGCAGCCATGAACAAGAAAACAAAGGCTCTGACCACGGAGCAATACAAGGAAATCATACAGACCATGCGGGAGGGCTTTTGCGGCTGCCGCCCCAATGAGCGGATCGCCACCGCCCTTGTGCTGGAAGGGAACTTAGGTCTGCGGATCAGCGATATTCTGAAGCTCCGGCTCTGTGATATTGTCCGGGATGGAGACCGCTACCGTCTGGAAATCACAGAGCAGAAAACCGGGAAGCGGCGTGTGTTCACCGTCCCACTGGTGATTCAGCAGTATATCGAAAACTACTGTCTGCGTAACGGCATCTGGCGCACTGACCTGATTTTCCCCATCACGGAAAGGGCAGTCCAGAAGCAGCTTCATATCGTCTGTGATTATCTGGGCTTCGAGGGGATCAGCACCCACAGCTTCCGCAAGTGGTACGCAACGGAAATCTACAATGCCAACGGCTTCGATATAGCCCTTGTGCAAAGGCTGTTGCAGCATAGCAGCGCAAGCACCACACAGCGGTATATCGGCATCGAGCCGCAGAAGATCGAAGCGGCGATTCAGAATCATGCCAATTTGATATAAAAATCGGAGCGGACTTGCGTCCGCTCCGATTTACTGCTTCTCGTATGCTGTTTCTCCTACGGTGTAACCGGGCAATCCATTATGTAGAATTGTCAGAGAAGTTCCATCGTCACTTAGTTCAAAACTTGCTTTGTATTCCGATACTTGACCAGTGATAAAAATTACAAGAACTTCATCTTTCACTTCCCATGTAAAATCAAAGTAGCCGATGTCCCTACCGGGTTGTTCGTATCTGCCGATACCTCCTTTGTTTACGGTAAAGCGCATATGTTCGGATTCCCAAACGCCAACATAATTAGAAGATTCACTCTTGTCGATTTTATTTTCTGTCGTAGGTTCTGACTTGCCGCCACCGCAAGCGCAGAGGGACAGGCACAGCACAAGTGCCAAGAGCAGGGAGATTGCTTTATTCATCGTATAATACCTCTTTCTTGTGGGGTTCTTCGTGGAAAGCCGTAATCGGCTCCCTGTTTATCGTTTTACAGTCCAAGTAACCGTTTTTACTGTGTACTCAGAATCCCATCTCTTCCCAATACTCAGCCAAGGCTTTGTTGATGTTTCCAATATTAAAGAGTTCCGCAGCACTAGCTTCCAGCTTATAGCTGTCGGAGAGTTCAGCATAATCTCCAACATCACCCTTGTAATCGAGAAGCTGCTCCATATCACCGAGGAGTGTCCGGAGTTCAATCATACTTTGTCCTGCATCAGTCATATTTTCTGCTGCGGTAATACATACGAGATAGTAATGGTTTATTGTACCTCCCACGCGGTTTTCGCCCTGAAGCCGAACAACAACTGTATCCGGGCCATAAAGAATGGAATCCTCTTTATTTGCGGTATTCTCTTCATAATCGCCTACTTCCAGTATACGAATGGCAGCAGGTTCATAAAAGTTTTCGGTTGTCATTTTGATAAGTGCATCAAACAGGCTGCGTTCCTTCTCGGTCAACAGTTCTCTGGCAGTCGTGGCTTCATTGTTTGCTCCGCAAGCACACAGGGACAGGCACAGCGCAAGTGTCAGAACAAGCGCAATAAATTTTTTCATCTCATTGCCTCCTTTAGCATCTGTTCCTTTTTCTTTTGGCAAGTCTTACAGGGTATATATTTTTGCCCAGCATAATCACGCGCTGCTTTTTCCGTTGGGAATACTCTGCAATGGACAAGGAATTCGTTTGCTTGACAACAAAAGCCCTTGATATGGAGTACACCCGTATCTTCGTTATAGATGTATTGCAAATCCATTTTCTCACCTCCCGAAACGAAGGAACTATTCTTCTTGTAATTATAGACGTTTGGCTCCTGTTTGTCAACGAAATCAGGAATTATAATTCCTCTATACAAATGTTAGGAGGAAGAAAAATGCTGATTTTCGACTTGCACACGATTGGAAACAAGCTGTTGGCGATTCGCAAGCGTATGGGCATGACGCAGGCAGAGGTTGCGGAAGCTGCCGGATTGTCTGACCGTACCTATGCAGACATCGAAAGAGGCACGGTCAACATGAGAACAGAAACTATCCTCCGTATCTGCAATGTGCTTCACATCACCCCTGACGAGGTTTTAACAGAGGACAGCACATCACTGACCGCCCAGCAAGCGGAATTGTGGGAGCGGCTGAACGCTTGCAATCCAAAAGACAAGGAAACTGCCTTGCTGCTTCTTTCGGTCTATCTGAAATCACTGGACTAAGGGTGGAGCAATCCGCCCTTTTCTCTTTGCTTTTGGTATGCTATAATACTTGAAAATGCACTTTCAAAAAAGGAGTTACCATCATGGCAGAAGGACAGGGCAGATCATCGGGGCAGGAGTTGAAGCTGCTATATCTCCGGGACTACTTCTACAAACACACCAACAGAGACAACCCCAAGCGTATGAAAGAGATTCTGAAGCATCTGGAAGCGAATGGTATCCCCGCATCCAGAGTGACGGTATATAATGACATTGAGATTCTGCGGAATACCTTGCACATTCCTATCAAGTACAGTGCCAAGGACTATGGCTACTACGTTGAGAAGCCGCAGTTTGAATTGCACGAAATGCTGATGCTCTTGGATTGCATCCGCTTCTCCACCTTCATTACGGAAGATGAAACTGAGAACCTGCGGCAAAAAGTGATGGCTCTGGCAAGTGTCTATGATGCTGAATTGGTCAACAATGTGGCTCCAGAGGAAACCCATGTACTTAAGGCCAGTGTAAGCATCTATGATAATCTACGGATTCTTCTGGATGCAATCCGGCAAGGAAAGAAGATCAGCTTTGTGATGCTTCAGTATGTCGCTGATCGTTCCTATGCACCAAAGAGTGTCTGCTCTCCGTTGGTTGTTCATCCGCATCGGTTGGAATTGCAGAACGGCAAATACATCCTCTTCTTTGCCCCGGAACGCAGTGAAACTGACCTGGATACTTTAGTTTCCACAAATCCTCAAGTAGCTGCTATTTTGAAGAAATCTCCGCAAGAGACATGGAGCATATTGCATGACAGGGTCAGGAAACTCAAAGCATCTGGTGCCCTGGATAAATTTCTGCAAGACATGACGAGGGAGCAATTCTTGCAAGAGTGGAAGGACATGTATCAGGAAATCGAAGTGTCAAAGATGGCTTCCATCCAGATCCTTGACGAACCCAGTATATACGCAGAGCAGAAACACCGCAACGCAAAACAGGAATCCGAAAAGGCACTGGATAAAAGAAGCGGAACCAAGCGTGCAATTACAATATGGTTTTCCAACAGCGTGCTTGAACGTGTTGCATTGGAACTGGGCAAGGATGCAATTCTGCTTCCCGCTGATCGTGATGGCTTCATCACAACAATCAAGAAGCGGCCAGACGAGCGTTTCTATAAGTGGCTGGAAACCTTCGGTGGAAACGCAGAGCTTCGTGCGCCCGATGACCTTGTGGAGAAATATGCTTCTCGTAAGAAAGCAATGCTATCTACCAAGATGCTCCGTTCCTTCTACGGGAGCAAGCTCAAGGATAATTAACAGATGCTAAGATGTTTCAGGATGTTCTGAGATGTCGCAAGATGTCCGCTTCATGTATAAACACGTTCCAAGTTGTTCCGGGTTCTTCAGACGAACCAAGAGTGCATTCTGGTAAAAAATAAAATATGCCTGTGCGAACGTATGTCATAGCTCAGGGCTTGAAATGTGCTTCTGAGTTATGCTATACTATGGGTGAGCTACGCTAAATGTTGGCTTTGAATTATGCTATTTGTTGACAAGCGGCTCAATTATGCAAACTTTTTCTCATGTGTTTTCTTAGCTTTTCCCGGAGTTCCCCGGAGAAACCGAAGGTTTCTCATGCAGAAGCTCATCGACGCCATGGAAGATGACGACGATGTGCAGAACGTCTGGCACAACTGGGAAGAGTAATTCCTGAATTAACGGAACATAAAACCCGCTGTTTTCGTCGTGAAACAGCGGGTTTTACTAAAAAAAGAGGGTTGATCATCATGGAAATCATATTGAAGGAGATCGCATACGGTTCTGCGGAATACGAAATGACCCGCGCGCTTCGCAACCGGATCATGCGCGCACCCATCGGTCTGAGCATTTACGACCAGGACTATACATTCGAAGTCAACTCCCGCATTGTCGGCGCGTTTGACGGCGAAACCCTGCTGGGCTGCAGCATCGTCGGAAAACTGAACGGTGAATGCTGCCTTGATTTTCTGTGCATCGATGAACGGGTACAGAAGGCGGGCATCGGCTCCATGCTCCTGAACGATGTAGAAAACTGGGTACGGGCGCAGGGCATTCCCCTGCTCATTCTGGAAGCCCGGGTGACCGCCCGGAAATTCTACGAAAAACACGGCTACGAGGCCTACGGCGGGATCTACCTGATGGAAAAATCCCCGGTGGATCATATCATGATGCGCAAATCCTTCTGAGCCGTGCCGTGTCATTTCTGAACATTACAAAATTTATCCCGCTGTTTTGGGTAAAACAGCGGGATTTTTTAAGTTTTTGTAACCTTTATTGCGCATAGGGCGGCCGCATGGTATAATGAATATACAAAAAATGGTAAAGGAGTGTGACTTCATGAACTTACTGAAGCATTGGGCATGGACATTATTGATGGCAGCTGGCTTGCTGCTGTTCTGGCTCTGGATCCAATCTCCGACTGACGGAGGACCAATCCTTTCGCGCTGGGAGAATATGGAACTAGTTACTTTGGTTCTGGCGGTAGTCTGCATACTCCTTACCGTCACGGTCTGGGTCATTTATAAGGCGATGGATCAGAACCGGAAATGAATTCCGAATGGAGGTAGGTATCATGCGCAAGATCAACAAAAAGTATCTGCCCTGGCTGAGTGGTCTTGCCACGGCAGCGCTGATCGATCTGATCATTCCACTGTTTTTTGTCCGGGCGGTGCCGGATTTCATCTGGATCGGTCTGATGTTCCTGCTGCCCATCGTCCCGGCGGTATGGCTGCTGTATGCGGTTGACCGGCAGCCGCCGAAGGCGGTGTTCAAGGGCTTCCTGGTGGAAGTGGTCATCGCGCTGGTGTTCTGCGGTCCCCTGGGCAGCATGTGGAGCTACTGGCAGGGATATTCCAGCATCGATCTGTTTAATTTCATCGCCTACTGCATCCATTTCATCGGCTTTGCCCTGGGTGCTACCCTGGTACAGTTCGTCATCCTGTGGCTGCTGCACAAGGAACGTCAAGGGAGGCACTGATATGCTTGACATATGGTTTGGCGAAATCGAGCTGACAACGCTGGTCCTGCTTCTGACCCTGTTTGTCGTGCTGCCGGTTCAGATCTTTCTATGCTTCAGGGTGAAGCATCTGTTCGCCCGGCTGCTGCCTGTGCTCCTGCTTTCCGCACTTCTCCTCATTTGCATTGCAGCGGGCATGACCCACTCCGGCTGGGATACCCTCGGCTACACGCTTCTTGCCACTCTGACCGGCTTGATGCTGCTGCCCTGCGGCATCGTTTGGGGAATCTGGGCAATTGTTCAGTCATACAAAAAGAAATAACGATAACGAATCGGAGCAGACGCCAGTCTGCTCCGTTCTTTTGTCCATCCATACGGCTCAACCATTGGTTGACTTCCCTCAAAACTGCCGCCATTGCTTTTTTCTGAAAGAACGGTTATGATTTCCTCAACGGTACCGAAATTCACATAGGAGTTGTCAATATGGAAATCGGAAATCAAATCAAACAGCTGCGGCTGCGCAGGGGGATCACCCAGGAGGAAATGGCAAAGCATTTCGGTCTAACTGCCCAGGCCATCAGCAAGTGGGAGCGGGGCACTGCCGCCCCGGATATTGCCATGCTGCCCGGCATCTCCGCCTATTTTGGCTGCACCATTGATGAGCTTTTCTCTCTGTCAGACGACACCCGCCTGGAGCGCATCCAGAACATGATCTGGGATGTGCGGTATCTGAACCCGGCGGATGTGGAAAACGCACGGCAGTTTCTGCTGGAAAAAGCCCAGCGGGAGCCGGACAACGGACGCCCTCACGAACTGCTGGCAGACATGGAAAACCACCTGGCAAAGGAGCACCATGAACGGGCCGCAGAATACGCCATGGAAGCCCTGCGGCGCAATCCCAATCTGCGGGAAGCCCATGCCGAACTGACGGAGGCCATGGGCGGCAAGTGCGGCGACTGGAATGCGGACAACCACCACGCCCTGATCACCTTCTACAAAGACTACATCGCCCGGCATCCCGACTGCCGCAATGCCTACGTGTGGCTGATGGATCAGCTTCTGGACGACGACCGGCTGGAGGAAGCCCGGCACTATCTGCACACATACGCCCAAATTGACAACAGCTTCCGGGTGCCCATGTTCGAGGGCAAGATTCTATGGCGCTCCGGCGACCGGGAGGGAGCTGTTTCCATCTGGACGCAGATGCTGCATGATTTCCCCGGCGAATGGGCGGCGTGGCTGACCATGGGCGATTTCATGGCGCGATGCGCCAGGTACGAGGACGCGAAAAGCTACTATCGCAAAGGCCTGGAGATCATGAAGCCACCCCGGTATGTGGACAGTCTGGAGTGTATCGCCCAGATTTGTGAAATTCAGGGAGACTACACCGGCGCCATCGCCGCACTGGAGGAAGAACTGGCACTGGACGCCAGTGACTGGAACTTCACCACCGGAGAGACTGCCGATGCGGTGCGCCGCGAAATCGAGCGTCTGAAGAAAATGCTGTAACGCAGAACTGCCGTCCCGGTGTGGGACGGCAGTTTTTTCAATTACACTGCGTAGCCTTTTGCCTTGATGGTATCCAGCACATAGTCTACATATTCCTGACAGACCGCTTCCGTCTCGGCTTCCACCATGACGCGGACCAGGGGCTCGGTACCGGACTCCCGGACCAGGATGCGGCCGGTGTCCCCCAGCTTGGCGGCGACCTCAGCAACCGCGGCCCGGACATCGGGATCATCCTGGGCGGCGCGCTTGTCGGAGACCTTCACATTCTTGAGCACCTGGGGATAGATGGTCAGCCCCTCGCACAGCTGGCTCATGGTCTTCTTTTTGGCCATCATGACCTCCATCATTTTAAGGCTGGTCAGGATGCCGTCGCCGGTGGAGGCGTATTTTGAGAAGATAATGTGGCCGGACTGCTCGCCACCCAGGCGGCAGCCGTTCATCATCATATATTCGTACACATACTTGTCGCCCACAGCGGTCTTCGCGTAGTCGATCCCCTTTTCGTCGAAGGCCTTATACAGGCCGAAATTACTCATGACGGTGGTGACCACGGTGTTGGCCAGGAGCTTGCCCCGCTCCTTCATGTAGGTGCCGTAGATATACAGAATGTGGTCGCCGGTGATGATGTTGCCCTTTTCGTCCACGCAGAGGCAGCGGTCGGCGTCGCCGTCGTAGGCGAAGCCCACATCCAGGCCGTTCTCCACCACAAATTTGCGCAGCACGTCGATATGGGTGGATCCGGCATTGGTGTTGATATTGTAGCCGTCGGGGTCTGCGTTTATGACATAGGTCTTGGCACCCAGGGCATCAAAAACGGACTTGGCAATGTTCCAGGAAGAACCGTTGGCGCAGTCCAGTCCAACTTTGACGCCCTTGAAGGAGTAAAGGCCCAGGGAAATCAGATAGCCGATGTAGCGGTTCCGGCCGGAGACATAGTCCACGGTGCGGCCGATGAGATCCCGCTTTGCCATAGGCAGCTCCTGCCACTGGCGGTCGAAGGCCACCAGACAGCCATCCAGATAAGCCTCCACCAGAGCAATGATGCTCTCGTCCATCTTCTCACCGGAGCCGTTGATCAGCTTGATGCCGTTGTCATAGTAGGGGTTATGGGACGCGGAGATCATGATGCCGCAGTCGAAGCCGTCGGTACGGACCACATAGGCAACGGAGGGTGTGGTGGTAACATGGAGCAGGTAAGCGTCAGCGCCGCTTGCCACCAGGCCGCCCACCAGGGAATACTCAAACATATAGCTCGAGCGCCGGGTGTCCTTGCCGATGACGATGCGGGCAGGGCCGTCGGAGCCACTGCGGCGGCGCAGCTGGGTGTAGTACCAGCCCAGAAAACGGCCGACCTTAAACGCGTGGTCAGCGGTCAGCGTTACGTTGGCTTCCCCGCGGAAGCCGTCGGTTCCAAAGTATTTACCCATATGGGACTCCTTTCAATAAAAGCAGCCTTGTCGGGGTCGATGCCCACATCGACCCCGAGGACATGCCGCACTGGAAAAGGGGCGGTGCAGGCATCGCCCCTACAGGTGATTTATCTCTTCTTGACGATCGTGCCGCCGGTCTTGTAGATGCTGTCTGCCGGGACAACGCCCCGCACACAGGACAGGGGGTAGATATTGGAATCTCTGCCCACCACGGTGCCGGGATTCAGCACGCTGTTGCAGCCCACTTCCACCCGGTCGCCCAGCATGGCGCCGCATTTCTTCCGGCCGGTCTCGATTCTTTCTCCGCCGTTTTTGATGACGACGTCTTTCCTGTCGGATTTGACATTGGAGGTCAGACTGCCTGCGCCCATGTGGGCCAGATAGCCCAGAATGCTGTCGCCCACATAATTATAGTGGGGCACCTGGACGCCGTCGAAAAGGATCACGTTCTTCAGCTCCACGGAATTGCCCACCACGCAGCCGTCGCCCACCAGGGCACTGCCACGGATGAACGCACAGTGGCGCACCTCGGTATGGGCGCCGATGATGCAGGGCGCGCCGAGATGGGCGGTTGGCGCCACGCTGGCGGTTTCGTGCACCCACACGCCGGGCGTTACTTCTGTATATGCATCCCCCAGGGCCGGGCCCATGGCCAGGATCAGTCCACTGATCCCATTCAGCGCCTGCCAGGGATATTCGAACCCAGCCAGGTACTCCCCGGCCCGGGTATGTGTCAGATCGTAAAGGTCCGCTGTTTTGATCATGGATAATACGCCTTCTTTGAAAAATAGAATGGCCGTAATTTTTGGCCTAATAAAATATACACTGCACCGATACATTTGTCAACACAAATCAACTTTAATTTTATACAAATCAACTTTGCCCTTTTGAACGCATTTTCTACCGACCGCACAAAATTCCCCCGCCGGAATGTTCACATCCGGCGGGGGTAATGGAGTTTTATCCCACGAAGATGGCCGCCACGCAGGTCAGGCCGTCGGCTGTGGTATAGCTGCCCACGCCGATGACCGCGGCATATTCCGACAGGATGTTCCCGGCAGTGGGATCGGCGCTCATCCAGCGGCTGACGATCTTTTCGCCGCTGCCGGCGCCGTTGAAGAGATTCTCCCCTGCCCAGCTGTGGCCGTAACCGTACTGACTCAGCACCGTCAAACCGTCGGAGCCGTCGGGACGGCGGTGGCTCCATTCCAGGGTCAACTCATAGGCCCGGACCGATGCGATGGCACACAGCCGGCTGTCCAGCGTCAGCGGTTCCAGCCCTGCTTCCTGCCGCCGGGCGTTGACGGCCTCTGCCACCGCCCGGTCGCGGCTGTCGGGACTATAGCCCGCGGGATCATAGGACGGTGCTTCTGTGGGCGGTTCAGTAGACGCCTCGGTTAACACCTCGGCGGGCGGCTGGGTCGACGGCTGGGTCGGCAGTTCCGCAGGCGGCTGTGTGGGCGGCTCTGTTGCCGCCGGTTCGGAACCGGAATTCCCCTTCCCCGTGGTTTTGCCGCCGGACTTTCCGCCGGAAGAAGTGTGATCAGGTTTTTCCGTGGCCGCCTGTATCGGCGGCTCCGTTTCAGTGGGCCGGGGTATGGTTTCCGCCGGTCCGGTGGCAGCTTCCGTGGCAGGTTCGGACTGCACTTGCGTCGGGTGCAGGGGAATATCCACAATGGTGTCGGGCTTGATGTCCGCAACGGTCTTGCAGCCTGCCAGCAGCACAGCCAGCAACAGGATGGGGAAGCATTTTCTCATACGTTCACCAATCGGCCTGAAGCTCCGGGGCCAGCTCCAGGGTTTCGAAGATCCGGGCGGTAATATTTCGGAATTCAGCCAGATCCGTGGTCTTACGCAGCTGTTTCCAGAGCTTGTCGCTGTTTTTGAACAGCAGGATCATGTGGTGCCAGCTTTCCTTCAGGCGGAAAATGGCATTGCGACCGCCACCGAAGGCCGCCACATATTCATCAAGCAGGGTATCATGGAAGGCCCGAATGGTCCTGGCGTCGAATTTATCCGGACACAGCATAGCGGGATTGCCCACCAGACCACGGCCGATCATGACGGACTCCACCATGGGAAATTCGGCTTCAAAGGCCGCCACCTCGGAAGCGGTACGGAGATTACCGTTGTAGCAGAGGGGAATATCACTGCTTTCCAGGGCATGGCGGAAAGAGTCCATGAAAACATCTCCCTTGTAGAACTGCTTTCGCACCCGGGGGTGGATGGTCAGCTCCCTGATGGGATACCGGTTGAAGATCTCCAGCAGCCGTGGGAACTCCTGGGGATCGTTGACGCCCAGCCGGGTCTTGACGGACACAGGCAGCGGCGATCCGGCGCAGATGGCGTCCAGAAACCGGTCCAGATGGTCGGGATCCGCCAGCATGCCGGAGCCTTTGCCCTTGCTCACCACCGTGCCGGAGGGGCAGCCCACATTCAGATTCACCTCGTCATAGCCCCGCTGTGCACACTGCTCCGCCGCCCAGATAAAATCATCCGCCGCCTTGGTCATCACCTGGGGCACCGCCCGGAAGGGAACAGAATCCGCCGCGGGCAGATCCCGGGACTCCCGGTGGGTCAGGCACCGGTGCTGGGTGGGCGAGATGAAGGGCATATAGTAGGCATCCATGCCGGGAAAGAATTCGTGGTGCACCCGGCGGTAGATGCTGTCCGTCAGCCCCTCCATGGGGGCGAAGTAGTAGCGCATAAGGAAAACTCCTTTTTGAATTCGATTTCAAATTACAGTTTATCTCACTGACGTGCGAGTTGACAGTGGACAATGATGGTATTTCCTATTGTCAACTTTCAACTGTCAACTGCGCAATCTCTGATTGCGCGATAAACTGCAATTCGACATTCTTCTCCTATTAAAACACAACAGCCGCCCTTTTTCAAGGGCGGCTGTTT
>JAFTVM010000073.1 GCA_017465745.1 Oscillospiraceae bacterium | reverse complement strand
GACATTTACTCCGGTTTCCTGGGCGCCGGCAAGACGACGCTCATCAAGAAAATGATCCAGGAAGCCTACAAGGGCCAGAAGCTGGTCCTGATTGAAAATGAGTTCGGTGAAATCGGCATCGACGGCGGCTTCCTGCAGGACGCCGGCATCAACATTACCGAAATGAACTCCGGATGCATCTGCTGCAGCCTGGTGGGCGACTTCGGCAAGGCACTGAAGCAGGTCATCGACGAGTACGATCCCGACCGCATCATCATCGAGCCCTCCGGCGTCGGCAAGCTGTCCGACGTTATCGGTGCGGTGAATAAGGTTACCAATGAAAACGTGACCCTGGGCTACACCGTGGCCGTGGCAGACGCCGGCAAGGTCAAGGTCTATATGAAGAACTTCGGCGAGTTCTACAACAACCAGATCGAGACCGCTTCCACCATCATCCTGTCCCGCACCGATGCCATCCCCCAGGCCAAGCTGGACACCAGCGTTGCCATGATCCGTGAACACAACGAGGTTGCCACCATCGTTACCACCCCCTGGAGCGAGCTGACCGGTGAGCAGCTGATTGCCGCCATGGAAGGTAAGGCCACCCTGGCTGCTGAACTGGCACAGCTGGAGATGGAGCGTCTGGCCGCTGAGGAGCATCATCACCACCATCATCATGAGCACGACGAGCACTGCACCTGCGGCTGCCATGATCATGAGGAGCATGAGCATCATCATCACCACGAGCATGATGAGCACTGCTGCTGCGGCCACGACCACGAGCATCATCATGAGCATCACCATCATCACGAGGAGCATGAGCACCATCATCACCATGACCACGACTGCGGTCACCACCACGGCGATGAGGGCTGCCACGAGCATCACCACGGCCATGAGGATGAGGCGCACTGCTGCCATCACCATGAGCACGAGCACCATCACCATCACGAGGCGCATGAGCATCATCATGATCATGATGAGCACTGCTGCTGCGGTCACGACCATGAGCACCACCATCATCACCATCACGACCACGACGAAAACTGCACCTGCGGATGCCATGACCATCACCATCATCATGCCGACGAGGTCTTCACCTCCTGGGGACGCGAGACCCACAAGAAGTTCGACCGCGCTGCCGTCGAGATGGCCCTGAAGGCGCTGGATTCCGGCGCCTACGGCATGGTGCTCCGGGCCAAGGGTATCCTGCCCTGCACCGATGGCACCTGGATCCATTTCGACATGGTGCCCGAGGAGATCGACATCCGTACCGGCGCTGCCGACATCCACGGCAAGCTCTGCGTCATCGGCTCCAAGCTGGATGAGGATGCCGTTGCCAAGCTGTTCGGAGTGTAAGCCATGGTTGAGATCCCTGTATATGTGTTCACCGGCTTCCTGGATGCCGGTAAGACCAAATTCATCCAGGAGACCCTGGAGGATTCCCGCTTCAATAACGGCGAGCGCACCCTGATCCTGCTGTTCGAAGAGGGCGAGGAGGAGTTTGATTTCTCCACCTATCCCAGCCAGAATGTATTCCTGGAGATCCTGGACCAGCAGACTGTCACCACCAGGGAGCTGGACGCTCTGGCGAAGAAGTACAATGCCGACCGGATTGTGGCTGAGCTGAACGGCATGCAGCAGGTGGGCGACCTCTATATGCGTCTGCCTGAAAACTGGATCGTGGCCCAGGAGGTCATGTTCGCCGACGCCACCACCTTCATGGCCTACAATGCCAATATGCGCAATCTGGTGATGGACAAGCTGGTGGGCGCCCAGATGGTGGTTTTCAACCGCCTGGAAAAGGGCGGGGACACCATGCCCTTCCATAAGATTGCCCGGGCTGCCAACCGCCGCATTGACATCCTCTACGATTACACCGACGGCACCACCGAATTCGATGACGTCATCGATCCGCTGCCCTTCGATATCAATGCCCCTGTCATTGAGGTCAAGGACGAGCACTACGCCCTGTGGTACCGGGACTGCACCGAGGAACCGGAGAAGTACGACGGCAAGATCGTCCGCTTCAAGGCCCAGGTGGCCATGCTCCGCCGGGATAAGAACGCCATGTTTGCCCCCGGCCGGTTTGTCATGACCTGCTGCGTCGAAGACATCGCCTTCTGCGGCATTCCCTGCCGCTACAAGGATTCCAAGAACCTGGTTCCCCGGAGCTGGGTCATGGTGGAGGCGAAGATCACCGCCGAGAAGCATAAGCTCTACAAGGGCGACGTCGGCCCTGTGCTGACCGCCATCAGGGTCGAGACCGGCGCTGAGCCTGCCAACCCCGATGTGGCTGAATTTTAACTGATAAAGCACCGCCCGGAAGGGCGGTGCTTTTTGTCCTTGCATTCTTCCGGGAAATATGCGATAATACCCCGTGCAAAGATAAGAAAAATGGTGAAATGAATGGATAAACTGACGCTCTTGGAGCGTGTTTTTGGCTATACCGAGTTCCGCCCCGGACAGGAGGGACTCATTGACGCTGCGCTTTCCGGGCGCGATGTGTTCGGCATCATGCCCACCGGCGGCGGTAAGAGCATATGCTACCAGGTCCCTGCGCTGCTGATGCCGGGGATCACGCTGGTGGTCTCGCCCCTGATCTCCCTGATGCGCGACCAGGTCATGGCCCTGAAAGCCGCCGGTGTCCCCGCGGCCTACATCAATTCCACCTTGAACGCCGCCCAGATGCGTGCCGTGTACCGGAATATGCTCTCCGGGCAGTATAAGATCATATACGTGGCCCCGGAACGGCTGGATTATCCCGGCTTCAGCAGCCTTGTGGAAAAACTGCATATTTCCTTCATCGCCGTGGACGAGGCCCACTGTATTTCCCAGTGGGGGCAGGATTTCCGTCCAAGTTACCTGCGGATCGTCAATTTCATCGATTCGCTGGCTGTCCGCCCGGTGGTGGGCGCCTTTACGGCCACAGCCACCGCCCAGGTTCGGGAGGATGTGGAACGGATCATGAAGCTGCGCAGTCCTTACCGGATCGTCACCGGCTTCGACCGGCCCAACCTCTTCTTCGAGGTGGTCCGCCCGGAACTCAAGCGCAGTGAGCTGCTGATCCAGCTGGCAGCCCGGCGGGATAAAAGCGGTATCGTCTACTGTTCCACCCGAAAGAATGTGGAATCCGTCTGCGAGCTGCTGCGGGACAAGGGCTATGCCGCCACCCGCTACCACGCAGGCCTCGATGAAGCCGAGCGCACCGCAAATCAGGAGGATTTCCTCTATGACCGGGCAACAGTCATGGTGGCCACCAACGCCTTCGGCATGGGCATCGACAAGTCCAATGTGAGCTTCGTTATCCACTACAATATGCCCAAGTGCATCGAGGCCTACTATCAGGAGGCCGGCCGTGCTGGCCGTGACGGCTCCGAAGCGGAGTGCGTGCTGATGTTCAATAAGCATGATATTGATACCGCCCGGTTCTTCATCGAAAGTGATTCCGAGAACGAGGAGCTGAGCGAGGCTCAGAAAACCATGATCCGGGAGCAGGATCTGAAGCGGCTGGACGCTATGGTGGGCTACTGCAGAACCACCCAGTGCCTGCGCAGCTACATTCTCGAATATTTCGGCCAGACCAAACATCCGGAGGCCTGCGGCAACTGCGGCACCTGCCGGGGGCAGTTCGAGGAAACTGACATCACCCGTGAAAGTCAGATGATCCTTTCCTGTGTCAAGCGGGTGGAGGATAAGCTGGGCTACGCCGTTGGCAGCATCATGATCGCCAAGGTGCTCCAGGGAAGCAAGGAGAAAAAACTGCTGGAGCTGGAGCTTCCCGCCTTGAGCACCTACGGCCTGCTCAAGGACATGGGGCGCAGCGAGATCCGGGCTATGGCAGACCACCTGGAGATACTGGGCTATCTGAAACGGGAGGAGCACGATGTTCTGGTCCTGACGCCCCAGGCCGCCCAGGTCCTCTACCAGGGCAAGAAAGTCACCATGATGGTTCGCAAGGAGCCGGAGGTCCAGAAGGTCGCAGTCACCAAGCTGGCGGGTGCCTCCTCCGAGCTTTTCGATGTCCTCAAGGAGCTGCGGGGCGAGCTGGCAAGGGAGAACAACGTGCCGGCCTATGTCATCTTCTCCAACGCAACCCTCTCCGACATGGCCAAGAAAGCGCCGAAGAATATGTCCGAATTCCGGAAGGTCTCCGGCGTGGGCGAGATCAAAGCCGCCTGGTACGGCAAGAAATTCCTGGAGCGCATCGCTGATTTTCAGGCAGAACAAGGGCAATAATATCACCGGGTGCGCATGCGCGTACCCGGTTTCATTTATACCGTATACCGAAAAGGATTGCAATGGCCGGGCGGCAGTCGTATAATGTAGTTAATTTACGAAAAGGAGCAAAAACCCATGAACTATGCAGAAGAATCCCTCCGGCTCCATGGGCAGTGGCGGGGTAAGATCGAGGTGGTCTCCACCGTCCCTGTCACCAACCGGGAAGCGCTGTCCCTGGCCTACACCCCCGGTGTGGCGGCCCCCTGTCTGGAAATCCAGAAGGATGTGAATAAAAGCTATGAACTGACCCGGCGGCATAATCTCTGTGCCGTTATCACTGACGGCAGCGCGGTGCTGGGGCTTGGCAACATCGGCCCCGAGGCGGGCATGCCGGTCATGGAGGGCAAATGTGCCCTGTTCAAGGCCTTCGGTGATGTGGATGCCTTCCCTCTGTGTGTCCGCAGCCAGGATGTGGAGGAGTTTGTAAATGCCGTGGCCCTGATGGCCGGATCCTTCGGCGGCATCAATCTGGAGGACATCTCCGCCCCACGGTGCTTCGAGATCGAGCGCAAGCTCAAGGAGCGCTGTGACATTCCCGTTTTCCACGACGACCAGCACGGTACTGCCGTGGTGGTGCTGGCGGGCCTGCTGAACGCCCTGAAGGTGGTGGGCAAGGACAAGGCCGTGAAGATCGTTACCGTGGGCGCAGGTGCGGCGGGCATCGCCATCGTGAGGATGCTGCTGACCGCGGGCTTTACCAACATCACCATGTGTGACAAACAGGGCGCGCTGTATGTGGGCTGTCCCGGCATGAACTGGGCCCAGGCGGAAATGGCTGCGCTGACCAATCCCGAACAGACACCCGGTTCTCTTGCCGAAAAGCTGGCGGGCGCGGACGTTTTCATCGGCACCTCCGCCCCGGGCCTGGTGACGACTGATATGGTAAAATCCATGAACCGCGATGCCATCCTCTTTGCCTGTGCCAATCCAACCCCCGAGATCTTCCCGGAGGACGCCAAGACAGGCGGCGCCCGGATCATCTCCACTGGCCGCTCCGATTATCCCAACCAGATCAACAATGTGCTGGCTTTCCCCGGCATTTTCCGGGGCGCATTCGATGTCCGGGCATCTGATATCAATGAGGAAATGAAGCTGGCCGCTGCCGAAGCCCTGGCTGCCCTGATCCCGGAAACGGAACTGGGAGATGAGCGGATCATGCCCGAAGCCTTCGATCCCCGGGTGGCTCCCGCTGTGGCAAAAGCTGTGGCAGAAGCTGCACGAAGAACCGGCGTGGCACGAATCTGATACCAAATGTCATTGCGGGAGAACGCCGCAATGACATTTTTTATTCCGGATGCAACCTTTACCCTGTTTTTGTCGATATATTAAGTGTAAGAGAAAAGGAGGTGCGAGAGAGTGGATGATGAAAAAATCGTTGCGCTCTACTGGGAGCGGGACGAAGCGGCCATTTATGAGACAGACCGCAAATACGGGCGATACCTGTCCAAGATCGCTCACAATGTATTAAACGACCTGGAAGACAGCCGGGAAAGCGTCAATGATACCTATTACGCTGCCTGGAACTCCATACCGCCCCATCGCCCCAGCGTGCTGACCACATACCTGGGGAAGCTGACCCGGCGGATCTCCATTGACATGCTGCGAAAGCGGACGAGAGAGAAGCGGGGCGGAACGGAATACGCACTGTCTCTGACGGAGCTGGAGGGAACCCTCTCTGCCGGAAATACAACGGAGGATGCCATGGACGAAAAACTGCTGGGGGAAGCCATTTCCGCCTTTCTGCGCACCCTGCCGCCGGCAGCGCGGAATACCTTCATTGGGCGGTACTATTTTATGGATCCCCTGGCAGAGGTAGCCCGGTACTGCGGCATGAGTGAGAGCAAGGCCAAATCCATGCTCTTCCGCACCCGCAACAAGCTGCGCGAATACTTATTAAGGGAGGGATTTGCATTATGAACCCTGAACAATTCCATGATGCTCTGAATTATTTGGATGATGACTTGATTTCCGAGACCGATGAGCTGCGCCGGGGACAGCGGGTGATGCAGACCCTTCCGGCCCCTCGGCAGATCATCCCCTGGGTGGCCAGTGCCGCCTGTCTGGCTCTGGTACTGGGCTTTGGCCCCTGGTTCCTGCCCGCCATGGAGACCGACAGCAACTCCAACGGTTCCAATGAAATGCTCCAGGATGCCCAGCAGCCGCCCAAGGATCTGACGGAGGAGCAGCAGATTTACGAGGGCGTGGAGGCGAACATGGAACACAGCCGGTCGGAGTATGCTGCGCAGCGTATCTCCTGCGATGATATTTCCATGGAGATCCCGGAAACCTGGGATCATGAAATCGTGAAGGAAGACGGCGGCGGGTATTTCCTGGTGATTCGTCCGCCCCATGAGGAAGGCTCCGTCCGGGTGGGTTACTGGCCTAATTTCGCCGTCTGCGGCACGGGACTGGCCACCCGGGAAGTCGTCATTGCCGGTATGGACGCCTGTGTGGGTACCTATGATGGCAGCCGTGTGTGGAGCTTTATCACCTTCGGTGATGACTATGTGGTCATCAATGAGGGCGCGGACGAATGGTGGGGGGTCTATGGCGATCTGCTGATGGAGTGCCTGGAGACCCTGGTGATCGGGTAAAGGAGTAAGGAATATGAGAAGAATCATTGCCTTTGTGCTGCTGATGGGGCTGCTCCTGACGGGCTGCGGCAGTACGGCGGAGGATCTGACACAGGGCTACATCCCGCGGCAGGTCAGCAACGAGATCCTGCCCCCTGATGAAAATCCCGCCAATTTTGCCGTCAGCCTGTTCCGCAACAGTGTGAAAGAGGGGGAGAATACCCTGATTTCCCCGCTGAGTGTCCTGTGCGCCCTGGCCATGACTGCCAACGGCGCGAAGGGGGAGACCCTGGCGCAGATGGAGGATGTTCTCGGTGCCAGCCCGGAGCAGCTGAACAGCTGGCTTCACAGCTATATGGGCAGCCGGAAGCAGAATGACGCCCTGCATCTGGCCAATGCCATCTGGTTCAATACCCATGAGCGGTTCACCCCCAACCACGATTTCCTGCAGACCAATGCGGACTACTTCGGCGCAGGTATTCATGCCGCAGAGTTTGGTGATATGACCTGCCGGGAGATCAATGCATGGGTACACGATCACACCGACGGCATGATCCGCGATATCCTTGACGAGATTCCGGATGACGCCGTGATGTATCTGGTGAATGCCCTGGCCTTTGAAGCCCAGTGGGCCGCGGTATTCACGGAGCATCAGGTGCGCGGCGGCGTTTTCACCACCCAGGATGGCCGAAAGCAGGATGCGCAATTCATGTACGACACCCTGTATACCTATCTGGAAACGGAAAACGCAACCGGCTTTATCCGTTACTATCAGGGGAATGACTATGCCTTTGTGGCCCTGTTGCCCAATGAGGGGACGACGGTGAGCCAGCTGGTGAAGAGTCTGGACGGTGACAGCCTGGCTGCACTGCTGGCGGAGCCGAAAGAAGCTGCCGTAGATATAGCGATCCCCAAATTTGAGGCGGAAACGTCTCTGGAGATGCGTGCGGTTCTGAAGGCCATGGGCATGACTGACGCCTTTGATCCGGATCAGGCTGACCTGTCCGGCCTCGGCGAAAGTGCTGCCGGAAATATCTTCATCAACCGGGTGCTCCATAAGACCTTCATTTCCGTGGGGGAAAAGGGCACCCGCGCCGGAGCTGCCACAGTAGTGGAGGCCAATGACCGGGCCATGGAAATCGTGGATTCCGCCAACATCGTGTATCTGGACCGTCCTTTCGTGTATATGATCGTCGACTGTGCCCATAATCTGCCTGCCTTCATGGGCACCTGTATGGATTTGGGCTGAGACTTGCCAAAAATCACCCCCTGCTGTATAATGGGGAAAACAGCAGGGGGTGAATCCATGACGTGGCAGTACATCGATATCCGGACAGTGACACAGGCGGAGTATAATGCATGGTACGCCATGGCGGACGACGACCGCAGGAAAAAATGTGACGTCTGCCGCGTACCGGAAGACCGTGTGCGCTCCCTGGCCGGTGACCATCTGGCCCGGGAGGGGCTGGCGCGGCTGTGCGGTGTGGATCCCGCCGGGATCCGCTTCGGAAGATCTGATAGAGGAAAACCCTTTGCGACTGGACTGGAAGCCCATTTCAATATCAGCCATTCCGGCAATTTCGTGGTCTGCGCCGTATCGGAAAGAAGTGTGGGCATCGATGTGGAGCAGCTGCGTCCCGTCCGTTCCAGGCTGGCGCAGAAGGTCTGCACACCGGCAGAGCTTTCTTATATTCAGGAGGCTCCCGGCTGGGGGGATCTGCTCAGCGGGGAAGCCATGGTGCGGTTCTTCCGGATCTGGACGGCCAAGGAAGCGTATTTCAAATGGACAGGCACCGGCATCACCGATCTGAAAAGCGTCGACACCCTGGAACACATCCGTACCGGCGGCACCTTCGAACTGGAGGGGCATGTGGTCAGCATCTTCGAATAAAAACGCCTCAGAGCCAAGGACTCTGAGGCGTTCTGTGTCATTTGGAAGAAAGGGGATCCTGATAGACCGAAGCGATCCGGTTTTGGGCGCAGTATTCGTGGAACAGCACATCCACGATGAACAGCTGGCTGATCTTGGCGGCGATGGAACCCTGCTGGGAGGGAGACTCGTTGGCGCCGCAGATGAGCAGCAGATCGGCATAGGCCGCACCGGGGGAGTTGGGGAACCGGGTCACAAGGATCAGCTTGGCCTTGCTCTTCTTGAGAATGTTGCCCATCTCCGTCAGTTCCCGGACAGAGCCGGAGAAGGAGAAGTAGAGCACCACATCCTTTTCCGTCAGCAGGGCGGCGGTATCCGCCTGGAGCCGGGCGTTGGAGATGCAGTGGAACTTGGGGCTGACCATGCAGAAGCGGCCCCAGGCGTCCTCGGCCACGATGGAGGAATTACCCTGGCCGAAGCAGAAGACGCTGTTTGCCTCGCTGAGGAGTTTAACGGCCTCGTTGATCTTGTCCAGCTCCAGCTCATTGAGGGTCTGCAGCAGCGCGTCGGTGCTGATGTAGCACAGCTTGCGGCACTTCTGGTGCAGGGAATCCGTGGGCAGGACGGTGCTGTACAGATCCGGGCCCATGTCCAGAGGCTCTGAGCCGGTGCTGGAATGGACGGTGGCCAGCTTGAACTCGTTGAAACCGGTACAGCCGACGGTGTGGCAGAAGCGGCTGATGGTTGCCTCGCTGACCTCGCAGGCGGCAGCCAGCTCCGAGATGCTCTGCAGATGGACCTGCTGCTTATGCCGCAGGACATAATCGGCAACTTTCGTCTCGGACTTGGTCAGGTTGTTGTAGGAACGGATGATGATGCTGAAAATATCATCATTTCGTTTGGGTTTGGCGTTCAAAGGCGGGCCCTCCTCTTAGGTCAGGTCACCGATTGCAGTCTTGATTCTGGCGACAGTGCGCTCGTAACCCAGGATCTGCATGACGGTATACAGGTCAGGGGAGTTGGTTTTGCCGGTGACAGCCTGGCGGATGAAGGTGGAGATGTCGGCCACGGTGCCGGGGAATGCGGAGGGGTCGGCCTTGTAGGCCTTCATGTCGGTGGTGAAGCCCATGTCGGTGGTGATCTCCTTGACCTTGGCAAACCAGGTGTTGGAGTCGTCAGCGATGTCGAACTTCTCCAGGAAGCGGTTCAGAGCGTCGATGATGACAGCCTTTTCGAACCTGGCGTCGAAAACAGGCTTTTCCAGATACTCGTCATAGAAGAAGCCCATGTAGGGTTTGGCTTCCACCCAGGTGGCCAGATCCTTGCGGGGCTTCTTGCCGCCGCGGCCGATGGCCAGGATGGCGGTGGCGTAGGCGGGATCGGCGGCCAGCTTTTCAGCAAAACCGGCGTCGAATTCCTGTGCCCATTCCACCAGCTGGGTGTAGACGTCCTCGGCGGTCATCCGGGAGATGACGTTTTTGGAGACGTCGGTGAGCTTGGCGTAGTCAAACAGGGAGCCGGCGGGATTCAGCTTCTTGGGGCTGAACTTGAAGGTAGTGTGGTCAGCGTCAGGGTTGGCCTTGCGCCAGTCCTCGAAGTTGGAGTTCAGGACGGTCATCAGATACTCGCAGACAGAGGCAACGGGGAAGCCGGCGGCCTTGTAATAGGTCAGGGCCAGCTCGGGATCCTTACGCTTACTGAGCTTGCGCTTGGAAGTGCCGTCCATTTTCATCAGAGGTCCAATGTGGACGTACTTGGGCAGCTTGAAGCCCAGAGCCTTGAACAGCTGGATGTGGAAGGGGAGGCTGGGCAGCCACTCGTCGCCGCGGACCACGTGGGTGGTGCGCATCAGCTCATCGTCCACAGCGTGGGCGAAGTGGTAGGTGGGAATGCCGTCGGATTTCAGCAGGACGTTGTCAATGTCATTTTCGGTGATGGTCAGCTTGCCCTTGACCAGATCGTCAAACTTGAACTGGTTCTCGATGGAGCCCTCGCTGCGGAAACGCAGGACCCAGGGATTACCGGCATCGATCTGTGCCTGGATGTCCTCAATGGAACGGTCGCGCCAGATGGCATACTTGCCGTAGTAGCCGAAATTCTCCTTGGCAGCTTCCTGTGCCTCACGCATGGCGGTCAGCTCTTCTTCAGTGCAGAAGCAGGGATAGGCCTTGCCCTCGCTCACCAGCTTCTTGGCGAAGACATGGTAAATAGCGGCGCGCTGGCGCTGACGGTAGGGGCCGTAGTTACCTGCGTCACCGTCGATGGTGGCACCTTCGTCGAAGCTGATGCCGTAGTGCTTCAGGGTGTTGATGAGCACTTCCACAGCGCCGGGGACTTCACGCTTGGCGTCGGTGTCTTCGACGCGCAGGAACAGGACGCCGCCGGACTGGTGTGCCATCCGCTCGGAGATCATGCCCTGCACCAGATTGCCCAGATGGACGAAGCCCGTGGGGGAGGGAGCCATACGGGTGACGACGGCGCCTTCGGGCAGAACGCGGCGGGGAAACTGCGCCTGCACTTCATCGGGGGTCATGGTAACATCCGGAAAAAGAATTTCCGCAAGTGCTTTGTAATCCATTCTATTCTACCTCTTTTTGTTTCGAAATTTTCATAAAAATCTAGGATATACTATAGCATATCACTTTCTGAAAATCAATTGAAAATGTTATAATTCTGCGTACAAATCCACTTGCGGAATCTACTTAACTGTGGTATGATATGGAAACTGAAAAAACCAATGAAAGTGTGAAACAATTATGTCTGAAATTATCGAAACCGCAGCCCCCAAGAAGCGTATGCTCTCCGGCATCAAGCCCTCCGGCGATCTGACCCTGGGTTCCTATCTGGGTGCCGTCAAGAACTGGGCCGAGCGCGCTGACCAGTATGACTGCTTTTACTTTATGGCTGACCTTCATGCCATCACCGTCCGACAGAAGCCCGCCGATCTGCGCCGCCGTACCCTGGAGCAGCTGGCCCAGTATATTGCCTGCGGCCTGGATCCTGAGAAGAACACCCTCTTCATTCAGAGTCATGTCCACCAGCATGCCGAGCTGGGCTGGGTTCTGGATTGCTATTCCATGTTCGGCGAGCTCAGCCGCATGACCCAGTTCAAGGACAAGTCCTCCAAGAATGCCGACAATATCAATGCAGGTCTGTTTACCTACCCCAGCCTGATGGCCGGCGATATCCTGCTGTACCAGCCCGACCTGGTACCCGTTGGTGAGGATCAGAAGCAGCATGTGGAGCTGACCCATGTCATCGCCCGCCGCTTCAACAGCATCTACGGCGATGTTTTCAAGATCCCCGAGCCCTTCATCCCCAAGGTCGGCGCCCGCGTCATGAGCCTGACCAACCCCCTGGCCAAGATGTCCAAGTCTGAGAATGAGGACACCGGCCGCGTGCTGCTGATGGATGATCCCACCGTCATCATGAAGCAGTTCAAGCGCGCCATCACCGACTCCGATACCGAAAACTGTGTCCGCTATGACAAGGAGAACAAGCCCGGCGTCGCCAACCTGATGACCATTTACTCCGCCGTCACCGGCAAGACCTTTGAGGAGATCGAAAACGAGTTTATCGGCTGCGGCTACGGTAAGTTCAAGCCCGTCGTCGGCGAGGCCGTTGTGGAGCACCTGCGTCCCATCCGTGAAGAGTCCATGCGGCTGATGAAGGACAAGGCATACCTGGAGTCCGTCTACCGTGACGGCGCCCAGAAGGCCAGCTACGTGGCCGAAAAGACCCTGCGCAAGGTTTACAAGAAGGTTGGTTTTGTTGCCAGATGAGTATGCTGAATCCGGATACCAGAAAGTATGAGGAAATGGACCCTGAGGAGCGCAAGTATGAGGCCAAGCGCCGCATCACCCGGATGGTGGCCATTCGCATCGCCATGTCCCTGCTTCTGCTGTGGGTGATCCTTCGGTTTAAGCTGCCTGTGGCCATGATCGCCTTGCTCATCGGCGTCATTATTCTGATCCTCGGTACTTTGGCGCCTGTCATCGGCGCTCTGCAGACATCCCTGCGGTACGAGGATGAAGACGACGAAGAATGAAAAATGCCCCCATCCGTTATACGGATGGGGGTTCCTTTGTCTACAGGAACAGGTACAGCGCCAGAGTCAGAAGGGCCGTATTCCTGTCTTCGTCACAGTCGCCTCCCATCAGCAGCAGGAGCACAATGATCAGCAGATCCCCTGTATCCAGTCCCTTGGGCAGCAGGGCACGCAGAAAGCCCTCGGCACTCTGCTGCCGCTGCGTGACGGGGGGCGGCGCGGGTATGTCCGGTACGGCGCAGGTCGGTTCCTGGGGTGTCTGCTCGGGCATCCGGTTCTTCCGGTAGGAGCCGTCCGGATGCGGAATGTAACGGTTATACATGACTGCCACCTCCCAGAAGCTGTGAAACCATTCCGGCCATCTTTGCCGCCCGCATCGCCTTTTCCAATCGGCTGATTCGGTCGCGGCTCAGATATGGCCCCAGGGCGTTCAGCAGGGAGCGCTGGTTTTGATCGATGCCGCTGCCCTGGATCAGCGGCAGCATTTTCTGAAGCATCGCCGGATCAAGGGCCGGGGCGGGGGACTTCTCCGGCTGCGGGGAAGGCGGTGGGGAAGCCCCCAGAGTCTGGGCCATGGACATGATCTGCTGCATCATCTGGGGATTCCCGAGAATGGCGCCCAGCTTTTCCTCCATGCCCTCCATCAGCGTCCTCCCAGCTGCTGCAGCAGAGATTGGATGTCCGGGTCTGCCAGCAGGGGGGCCAGCAGTGCTTTCGCGCCGTTCATATCTCCGGCAGCGGCTTTGCCCATGGCCTGCTGCAGCTGGTTGCCTCCGGATCGCTGCAGCAGGGAAAGCAGCTGCTGACCGGCGGGACTGGATGCCAGCGCCATCATGTCATTGGTGGAAAATTGTTCGAATTTTTCAGCCATTTCGTTGCCTCCTGTTGGAATTGCTGCTATAATAGCCGTATCTATGCTATCATATGCAAGCGGGAGGCTTTGGTGACTTATGAAGATCCTTGTTTTATCCGATTCTCACAGCGCACTGCGTTTTATGCATTTCTGCGTCAGCAAAATCCGGCCGGATGCCATCATCCACCTGGGGGATCACTATGATGACGGGGAAGCCCTCCGGGAGGAATTTCCGGATATCCCCCTCTATCAGGTGCCCGGCAACTGTGACTGCTACCGCTGTCCGCCCGACGCCTGTGAGGTGCTTGTGATCCGTCTGGACGGGGTGCGGCTCTTTATGACTCACGGCCACCGGCACAGAGTCAAGCAGGCGACATATGCGCTCCTGGAGGATGCACGGCAGTCCCGGGCGGATATTGTATGTTACGGCCATACCCATGTACCCAACTGTTATCAGGAGAGCGACGGCCTGTGGGTGCTGAACCCTGGCAGCTGCGGCTATTTTGGCGGCACGGCCGGCCTCGTCGAGACCAGGGCGGGGAAGATCAAACGGGTGCGGATCCTGCGTGAGCCGGATCTGTGATCACATGGTCATCAGGAAGAACACAATGGTGAAGGTGCCGGCGGCGGTGGTCGTTGCCAGAACGCCGTCAATGAACTTATTCAGGAAGTAGCGGGGCTCCGCTGCGTTGGGATAGGGCAGGGGACGGATGTTGGTCTTTCTCATGTTGGGGTCCTCCTTTGTTTTTGTTGTACCTGAATGATAACACTGATACAGTCCGATAAAACGGACTGATTAAGAAATTTTACTTTATCTTGCAAGATAACATAAACTATGATACAATAAACGAAATAATGTCCCCATGGAGGTGTACCATGAACCAGGAAAACAAATTTGGGGAAATCAGGGAGAAACTGCTGCAGTACTGGGCTGTATTTCTGGCCGCCTGCGGAAAGATTCTGGAATATGTGAAGGTGAACGGCAAGGTGCTGCTGCAGAAGCTGGCAGCCTGGCTGCTGAAAGCGAAGGACTGGCTGGTCAAAGCCACGGCGCAGCTGCGTGTGAAGGGCAAGGCGGCCTGGAAGGCACTGATGGTCTGGCTGGCGGCGCTGGCAGAAAAGCTGCGTCCCGTTCCCGGACGGATCAGAGACTGGTGCCGGACCGCTGTCGCCCGCCTGAAGCGCGGCGGCGCTGCTGAAACTGCTGAAGCCCTGCCGGCTGCTGCGGAGCCTAAGGCGCTGCCTGCGGCAGACGGAAAGCCTGAAACCGCGCCTGTGGGAGCGGTGCTTCCCGCAGCGGAAAAGACTGCTGTGGAAGCAGCTGTGTCCGAGCAGTCTGCTGCAGCTCCTGCTGAGACCGGCAATCCCTATCTGCGCAAAGCTTTGGTGATCCTGGCTGCCATCGGCCGGGGCGTCAAATTTGTGATCAAGTGGCTGTGGAAGCTGCGGAAGATCTTTCTGGCTGCGCCCGTTATCTGGGCTGCGGTCAAGTTTGCCATGGAGAATATGGAGCGTCTGCCCGAGAAAGTTGGCCTGGATATCCAGTCCACCGGCGAATTCGCCCGGATGATCACCCGGGAAGAGGCTGTCTACTGGCCTCTGGGCATCACGGCATTCTGTCTGCTGCTGATGTTCTGCTCCAAGAAGCCTATCCTGCCCTGGGTCATCAGTATTTTTACACTGGTACTGCCCTGGCTGATCTGGATCCTCAATTACTATGCATAACATTTCTGACGGAAGAGGGAGTACTCTTCCGTCAGTTTTTTCAGGAGGTTACTATGAATGTTCTGATTTCCGGCCTGGTGAATACCGAGACCACTGTCCGGGTACGGCAGTTTCCGGTGGAATACTATCCCATCGACTATCCTTTTTTCGGCGTGAAGACGGCAGTATCCGGCGTTGCCTGGAATATTGCCCTGGCTATGAAGAACCTGGGCGATGACGTGAGCCTGCTGTCCATGACGGGGCAGGATTTTCCGGCCGCCTATATCCGGGATGAACTGCGCAATGCCGGAATCGACGCCAGTCATCTGCTGCCCTGTCTGCGGGAGACGCCCGCATCCGTGGTGCTCTACGATGACACGGGAAAGCGCCAGATCTACTGCGATCTGAAGGATATCCAGGAAACCACCCGCGTATTCCCGGAGGAGACGGTTCGCAGCGCCGACCTGGTGGTGGCATGCAATATCAATTTTAACCGGCCCCTGCTGCGCATGGCCAAGGAGATGGGGAAGACCATCGCTACGGATGTTCATGTGCTGCGGGATATCTGGGATGAATACAACCGGGAATTCATTGAAAACGCAGACATCCTCTTCCTCAGCGATGAGGGCATCGGAGAAGAGTATCACGATTTCCTGTGGGAGCTGGTACATACCTGCAATGCCGGGATCATTGTTCTGGGCAGGGGCAGCCGGGGCGCAGCCATGTACGACCGTGCCAAAAACCGCATCTATGAAGTACCTGCGGCCCATGTGGGCGATGTGGTCAACACCGTCGGCGCCGGAGACGCCCTGTTCAGTTCCTTTGTTCACTATACAGCCAGGGGGTATCAGCCCCTGGATGCTCTCCGCCGGGCGGTGGTCTTTGCCGCCGCCAAGATCCGCGAAAGCGGCGCCAGCCGGGGCTTCATCACGGAAGCGGTGGTAGAAGCCTATATGCAGTAAAAAGGAGTAACCCATCCGGGTTACTCCTTTTTGCCGTTAGTTGTTGATGCCGTGGTGACAGGTGGGGCTGTCGGCGGTGAGGGGCTTGAAGGTATAGCCATTTTCCAGTCCCCAGATGATGATGTCCTCGATGGCGTTGACGGTATAGCCCTTGATGTCGTGCATCAGGACCACAGAGGTCTTTCGATTTGCCACGGCACTGACCACATTGTTGTAAACGCCCGTTGAGGTCTTGGTGCCGCCAGCGTCGTTGGAATCCACATTCCAGTCGAAATAGGTGTAGCCCTTCTCTTCCACCAGCTTCGTCAGCCGGGTCATGATGCCGGGGTTGAAGCGGCTGATGGTGTTGGAGCTGCCGCCGGGGAACCGCATCAGCATGGGCTTGATGCCGGTGTGGGTCTGGATGATGGACTGCATCTTCTCCAGATCGGCGAAGAAGGCTTCCTCACTGGCGTAGATCTCGTGGAAATCGTGGGTAGCTGTATGGATGGCAACGGTATGGCCTTCGTTGGCCATCCGGGTCAGGGCACTGTAATTGCCGGTGTTGACCACGAAGAAACTGGCCTTGACATTGTACTTTGCCAGGATATCCAGCAGCTTACCGGTGTAGCCCCCGGGGCCGTCATCAAAGGTCAGGTAGATGACGCCCCCCACAGGGTTGGCAGGATCCACACGGCCGTCATCGTCCTTGGGTTCCGTAGGCCGGGTGGGATCGGTGGGAGCCTTGGTCTCGGTCAGGGGTTCCGGCTCAGGCTTGATGACATTGACGGTACGCTTGGCGGAGGCGGAATTTTCGTAGCTGTCCACAACGGTGTACTCCAGGGTATAGGTGCCGGCTTTTTCAGTGTTCACGGTGCCGGTGACGGTGACACGGTCGGTGATATCGCCGTCGCAGTTGTCCGTGGCGGTGTAGCCGGGTTCCTGATAGACCTGGCCAACCTCCAGCGTGATGGAGGCATTGCCCTTCAGGGTCAGTTCCGGGGGAATGGGATCGTGGTAAACGATAATCCGCTCCACCTGGCAGGAATTGCCGGAACTGTCCGTAACGGTGTAGGTAACGGCCTCTTCGGTTTCCGTGCGTACCACCCGGTCCGTGATATCGCCGTCATAGTTGTCGGTGGCGGTGAAGCCCTCTTCCTGGTAGATCTCGCCGGGGATGGTGAAGACGTCCGGATCGGCAACCAGGGTGATCTCCGGCGCCACGGTATCGATGATATGCACGGTGCGGCGGGCGTAGTCAGTCAGGACCACCTGGCCGAAGGCGTAATTGATGGTGTGCTTGACGCTGTAATCGATGTGGTAGGTGCCCACGGTGGAGGGATCCACCTGTCCTTCCCATGTCACTTCGATGTTCTCCGGATCCTGATTAAAGACGGTTCCGCGGAATACGGCTTCGGCACCCGCTTCTTCATAGGTTCCGCCGTATTCGATGGTGATCTCCTTCTCTCCCCTCATGGTCAGCTTCAGGGAGAATTCATTGATCTGCCACAGGATCGACATGGTCAGTGCCGCAACGGCAGCCAGCAGGATCACCGTTGCCAGGATCAGCTGCGGCATTCCCCAAATCTTCTTCTCTTTCTTTCTCATATTCTCATCTCCTTCGGAGCGCCCTCTCATAAACTCCGTTTATGTTAACTTATTATAGCACGTTTTTTGTCGAATGGAAGAGTTTTAAGATAATTTAATATTCCCTGAAATCTGATTATCCCCTTCGGATAAAAATCCCATGTCCACATTCTTTTTTCAATGTGTTTATGATTTCTTCATGATTCGCCGGGGGCGGTATGGTATGATGTAGTCACAGAGCAGGACGGTGGAGAAAGCCGATGCCGTGGAAATATCTGCGGATGACCCGACGGCGGCCTCGTGACAGACCGGGCCTGTGGTAAGCATACGGAAGAAAATGGAAAAGCAGCCCGGAATCCGGGCTGCTTTTAATGTTTATTGCTCCACATCCTGCAGATGACTGCCCTTGCGCTTGCCGAAGAAGGCGAGGACATAACATACAAAGGAATTGACCAGAAAAACGAAATCGATCATGGCGATTATGCGGACCACCTGGGGGTCCATACCGGGCAGCAGCACCATGACGATCAGACTGACGAACAAAACGGTGGTGCAGATCTTGCCGGCGATCAGGGCGCCGCCCAGCATCTTCCCCCTGCGGAAATAGAAAATCGTTGCAAAGAGCTGGAAAAATTCCTTGATCAGGAACAGTACCAGCACCGGGCGGAGCACTTCATACCGAATGGACAGGCAGATGGTCAGTGCCAGCTGGGTCAGCTTATCGGCCAGGGGATCCAGGAATTTGCCCAGATTGGAGATCATGTCGAACCGCCGGGCAATGAAGCCGTCGATGGCATCCGTCAGGCAGGAAACAGCCAGAATAAAGGCCGCCAGGCGGTAGTCGGTCAGATCCCGGGCGTTGAGGTAGATGACCACATACACCGGAATCAGCAGAATGCGGAATACGCTGAGGATATTGGGGATGGTGAAAACTTCTTTCTTCCAGTCTTTGATGAACATGGACATGCCTCCGTGGAAAACTTTCGTAAAACATTACCCTACATTATATTCCTTTTATTCGAGTGAATCAAGGGCTTTTTGTAACAGTTGATAAAAATTTACTGATTCTTAATTTTTATTGGCAGCCAGGGGGAAATGAAGCGCCAGGTACTTCCAGGTTATTTTATCCACCTCACCGGTCTGGGGCAGACCCGCCAGCGCCTGGAAGGAGGCAACAGACTGGGCGGTGGCCTCGTCCAGGATCCCGCTGTGGGTGGGTTCGGTGACGCTGGCATATTCCTGTGCCAGAACAAGCAGCATGGATTGGGCGACGAAGAGATAGGGGCTGCTTTCCCCCCGGCGCAGACGCTGATTGGTATTGAGGATGATCTCCACAGGCTGGGCGTGGTCTGTTTCCACCAGCGCCGGTTCATGGGCCGCTGCGATGGCCTCCCAGGTGGCCTGGTCGGTGACGCCGGTGACGGGCAGGCCGTGGAGCCGCTGGAATACGGATACAGCTTCCAGCGTTTTCCGTCCATAGATGCCGTCGGGGATCAGCTGCAGATGGCTGCTGTCCTGCTCGTGCAGGGTACGAAGCATCTGCTGCAGGCTGCGCACCGGCTGGGCGACAAAGGTTTCCTCAGGTCTCATCGTACCACCTCCTGTTTGACGGGATCCTGACTGCCGCTGCGCAGATCCCGGCCGGGAAACTGGGTCAGCGTGGTCGTCGCGGCGTAGCGGTTCCGTCCGGACTGCCCGGGAGGGAAAGTTTCACTGCTGCGCAGGGCGGCGTTTTCGATGCCGGAGAACTGGTCGTATATTTCATCCCAGGTCTCTTCATCCACCGTCCCTGTGACAGGCAGCTCGAACCACCGCTGGGCGGCACGGACGGCGTCCTCTGTTTTGGGGCCGTAGATACCGTCCACGGCCAGTGGCGGGATCTCAGGGATAAACTCGGAAAGGACGCTGAGCATATACTGCAGGTGCCGTACCCGGTCCCCGGACTGGCCGGGATAGATGCCGGGATTCAGGTTCCAGGAGTTGGCGTAGAACTGCTGCCCCTGGCTGCGGAGCTCGGCCAGGCGTGTCACAGCCACGTAGACCCGGATCAGCTCATACCAGGTTCCCGGCCCCACGATGCCGTCAGGGCTTAGTCCGAAGATCTCCTGGAATTTCCGTACCGACGCCTCTGTCCGGCTGCCGAAGATGCCGTCCACATTGGCAAGCTTCGGAATGGCGGGATAATTCTGGGAGATCCGGTTCAGCTCCGTCTGGATCACCACCACATTGGGGCCGGTGCTGCCCCGGCGCAGGGGGCTGCCGGGGTAGGAGGTGGTGTAACCCCGGATGGGGGCATTGGGTACGATTTCCACATTGCCGTAATAGCTTCGGAGGATCTGCACATAATCATATCCCTGCTGTGCAAGATTCTGGCTGCCCCATTGGCTCAGTCCCTCGCAGGTGACGGTGGTGCCGTTGCAGAATTTGGCAGCCAGAGGCTCCACAAAGCCGGGACGGCGGAGGTAGTCATTGAAGAATTCATCCACGATCCGGCCCACATTCTCGAAGATGCTGCGGCCATTGACATAATACTGGTCATAGGCTGTGGAATTGGTGATGTCGAAATCATAGCCCCGGCTGCGGTAGAACTCCGTATACACCCGGTTCAGGGCGAAGGAGACGATGGCCAGGATATTCGCCCGGAGGGCGTCGTCATCCCAGGTGGGATAGATCTCGCTGGAGGCGACATTTTTCACATAGTCGATAAAGGGGACTGTTACATTGGCGGCGCTGGAACTGGGGCTGCCCAGATGGACGGTGATCTGCTGGGGTACGAATGGAATGACTGTCGGCATGGCGGTCCTCCTACAGGTTCTGGGCGGGGGTGATGAACAGCTCCCGTTTGTCAAATTCTCCGGGCATTTCGGACAGGGGGATCAGCTCCAGATTCTGCACTGTGGTGGTATCCGGAAAGACCTGGACGTCCTCATTTTCAATCTGCTCGAAGCCCTTCAGCCGGGCATAGATATTCACCAGGGTGAAGGGGATCTCTCCGGTGTCCGGTGTTTGGCCGGCTTCGATATCCGGCACCGGGATCTCCACAGGCCCGGCCAGGCCGCTGCGGTCCGTTAACAGCAATGCGATGGCGGTCCCGTCGGTGGCAGTGACGGAGACCGCCACATCCTTCAGGGGCAGCTCCGCCCGGCTCTGAAACGCGCGAATACGTATGTATCCCGTAGATGGCATGGGATCACTCCTTTCAGGTTTCGCTGTTATCCTATGCATCCATGGGCCATGTGGTGCATAAAATGGGGCGGAAAGGAATGTGATGCGTATGTGCGGCATTGCCGGAATGGTCGGACTGACAGCCGACCGGGATACACAGCAGAAGATCCTGGCCACCATGGCCCGGCGGGGGCCGGACGGAAACGGTGTATATCAGGATGACCATTGTACACTCCTGCACACGCGGCTTGCCATCATTGACCCTGCCGGGGGTGCGCAGCCCATGACCGCGGGGAATATGACCATTGTGTACAATGGGGAATTATATAATACGGCCCGGATCCGCCGGGAACTGGAAAAACTGGGACACTGCTTTCGTACCAATTCCGATACGGAGGTGGTGCTGCGGGGATACGCCCAGTGGGGGGCCGACTGTGTGCACCGCTTCAACGGGATCTTTGCCTTTGCCATCTGGGACGGAGCGCGGCTCTTTCTAGCCCGGGACCGGATCGGGGTGAAGCCGCTGTTTTATAAACTGCACGGGGGCGGCCTGCTCTTCGGCTCCGAGATCAAGAATATCCTGGCATATCCCACAGTCAGGGCGGAGCTGGACGAGGAAGGAGCGGCGGAGCTGCTGCTGCTGGGACCCGGACGGACGCCGGGCTGCGGGGTGTTCCGGGGCATCCGGGAGCTGGAGCCGGGGTGGTGCGGCTACTATGAGAATGGTAAGCTCGGACTGAACCGGTACTGGCATCTGGCCGACCGGGAGCACACCGACACCTTCGGTGAAACAGTGGAAAAGGTGCGTTATCTTGTGACGGACGCGGTAAAGCGGCAGATGGTATCCGACGTACCCATCGGGACCTTTCTGTCCGGGGGACTGGACTCGAGCCTGATCACCGCCATCTGCGCCGGGGAAACGGAACATCTGCCCACCTTTTCAGTGGATTACGAAAACAATGACCGTTATTTTACCCCCAATAAGTTCCAGCCGAATTCCGATGGCCACTATATCCGCCTGATGCAAAATTCGCTGCATACGGATCACCACTGGACGGTACTGACGCCGGAGGATCTGGTGGGAGCCCTGGAGGATGCCACCATTGCCCGGGATCTGCCGGGAATGGCGGACGTGGATTTTTCTCTGCTTCTGTTCTGCCGGGATATTCGAAGAGAAGTGAAGGTGGCCCTTTCCGGGGAGTGCGCTGACGAGATCTTCGGCGGATACCCCTGGTATCGGGATCCGGAAGTCCGTTCCGCTGAGGGCTTTCCCTGGGCCCAGAATATTACTCAAAGGACGGCGCTGCTGTCCCGGGAATTAAAAATCGACGGTGCTGCCTATGTCCATGACCGCTACCGGGACACCTGCCGGGAAAGCGATATCCTGCCCGGGGCCTCTGCCGAAGAACGGCGGATGAAGGAGATGGTGAACCTGAATTTCCGGTGGTTCATGCAGACCCTCCTGGACCGGAAGGACCGGATGAGCATGTACTCCGGCCTGGAAGTGCGGGTACCTTTCTGTGACTGGCGGATCGCGGAATACCTCTACGCCGTGCCCTGGGAATTCAAGGACCACCGGGGAAAGGAAAAAGGATTGTTGCGAACAGCCATGGCGGGAATGCTGCCGGAGGAGGTGCTCTGGCGGAAAAAGAGTCCCTATCCGAAGACCTGGGATCCGGGGTATATGCAGATCCTCAGCGGACGGCTCAGAGCACTGCTGGAAGATAATAACGCGCCCATTTTCCATCTGATCCGCCGGGAGGAGGCTGCGAAGCTGCTGACGGCAAAGGGAGAGTGGCCCTGGTACGGCCAGCTGATGCGGGAGCCCCAGACCGTGAGCTACCTGCTGCAGCTGGACTTCTGGCTGCGGCATTACGGGGTGCAGTTTACATTTTAGCGAAATTTGTATGGTTACTTTTTACACGGGGTGTGGTATAGTTTATCCGTATAAAGATTTTATTTGGGGGTATACCAATGCGTAAGACCAAAATCATCTGCACCATCGGCCCTGCCAGCGAGAACGAGGAAGTCCTCACCCAAATGTGCCTGGCCGGCATGAATGTGGCCCGCCTGAACTTCTCCCACGGTACCCATCCCGAGCACGAGAAGAAGATCGCCCTGATCAAGCGCGTCCGTGAGAAGCTGGATGTGCCGCTGCCCATCATGCTGGATACCAAGGGTCCCGAATACCGCATCAAGACCTTTGTCAACGGCTCCGTCACCATTACGGAGGGCGCTATGTTCACTTTCACCACGGATGATGTGGAAGGCGACGAGACCATTGTTTCCGTCAGCTACAAGAACCTGCACAACGAGCTGCGGCCCGGCGGCATGGTCACCGTCAATAACGGTCTGGTCCAGTTCCAGGTTCAGGAGATCGTTGACCATGAGATTCGCTGCAAGTGCCTGGTGGGCGGTGTGCTCAGCAACCGCAAGAGCATGTCCTTCCCCAATAAGGTCATGTCCGGTCCCTACCTCAGCGAGCAGGATAAGGCGGACATCATCTTCGGCATCCAGCAGGGTGTCGATTTCGTGGCAGCTTCCTTTGTTTCCACTGCACAGGATGTCAGGGATATCCGCAAACTGCTGGACGACAACGGCGGCAGCGATATCGAGATCGTGGCCAAGATCGAGAATCAGGCCGGTGTTGACAACGTGGAAGAGATCTGCCAGTACTGCTCCGGCGTGATGATCGCCCGCGGCGACCTGGGCGTGGAGATTCCCTATGTCAAGGTTCCCGCCGTCCAGAAGGAGCTGACCCGCAAGTGCCGCATGATGGGCAAACGCGTCATCACCGCCACCGAGATGCTGGAGTCCATGATCAACAATCCCCGTCCCACCCGTGCCGAAATTTCCGACGTGGCCAACGCTGTCTACGACGGTACCTCCTGCGTCATGCTCTCCGGCGAGTCCGCTGCCGGTAAGTATCCCGTACTGGCAGTCCGTGCCATGGCTCAGATCGCCGAGTACACCGAGGACCAGACCGAGTATAAGCAGCGCTTTATGGCCATCGATTACCAGGGCAAGGACAATCTGGACTGCATTTCCCATGCTGTCGCTTCCATGGCCATGGACGTCAACGCCAAGGCTGTGGTGGTCTGCTCCGTTTCCGGCAAGACTGCCATGCTGGTCAGCCGCTTCCGTACCCCCGTCAATATCGTGGGCATGACCACCGAGCGCAAGATCTGGCGCCGCCTGTCCATGAGCTGGGGCGTCACTCCGCTGCTGGCGGATCATTTCCCCAGCATGGACGTCATGTTCTACTACGCCAAGAAGATGACCAAGGAGATCCTGCATCTGCAGCCCGGCGATAATATCCTCCTCACCGGCGGCCCCATCAACGGCCAGTCCGGCAACACCAACACCATCAAGATCGAGACCATCGAGTAAAGAAAAGGACCTCTTCCTGAAAGGGAAGAGGTCTTTGCTGTGTCGTTTCATTCCAGAAGCAGCCGGTCCTTTTCCAGGGCCTCCTTTTTGCCGTGGATCCGGCCCAGGGCGTACATCAGCAGCGTGGCGCACAGCAGATTGATCCAGCCCACATTGGCGGGATTGAAGGTGTTGACCAGGCCGATGACCAGATTGGCGGTACCGATGATGGAAAGCACGCTGGCGATGGTATTGAGGTGTTTGATTTTGGAATCGATATCAGAAAAGATGTCGAAACGGCCCAGTTCCGTCCTGCAGCGGTAATAGTGCCAGCTGAGAATCCGGTCGATATATTCCGCCCCGGTCTCCTGGATGAAGCTGATATACGCTTCATCCCGCTCATGCATGGCCAGGCGGACCGTGTATTCGCCGGGCTGGCAGGGGATAAATTCGTAACGGCAAAAGCCTACCTTGTCCAGGATCCAGCCGGACATGGCCATGGCGTTCAGCCACTGCTCTTCCTTTTCAAAGTCCCAGACAAAGAAGACCTTATAAATGGTTTTTCTCTCGCTCATACATTCTCCTCCTTCAGGATGCTTTCGCCGTTTTCCACCAGCTGGCGCAGGCGGTTCAGTTCGTTCTTCAGGACCGTCAGGCCCTTGTCCGTCAGTTTGTATTCCTTCTTTCGTCCGCTCTCCGGCAGGGGGACGATCCAGCCCTTCTCGCACAGGGCGTTCAGGGCGCCGTACAGGGTGCCTGCTGCCAGACGGATGCGGCCGCCGGAGAGTGCCTGGGTTTGCTGCATGATGCCGTAGCCGTGCCGGGGTGTGTGCAGGGACAGCAGGATGTAGTATGTGGATTCGGTCAGTGCGATCTGTTCGTTCATGTGATCCCTCCTTATATCGGGAAGCGATATATCGTACAATCATTATATCGTCGCCCGATATAATTGTCAACAGTTTTTTGTAAGCGGGCTGCAGGCAGTAATATATACGAAGCCTGTAAGAAATTTTTGGCAATTTTACTACATGAAATTCAGAACTTTTGGTGCTATAATAACCTCAGACGAGTATTTTTCGGTTTGAATTTGTGAGGAGGAGCGTCATGTTTGAAACTGGTCAGTGGGTCGTATATGGTGTCCACGGTGTGTGTCGTGTGGCGGGCAGGGAGAAGCAGCTGGTGAATCGGAAGCGGACGGAGTATCTGGTACTGGAACCCATGGCACAGAATGAATCCCGCTATTTTGTGCCCACAGCCAACGCAACAGCCATGGCAAAGCTGCGGGAGGTTCTCAGCGCGGAGGAACTGAAAGCCCTGCTGGTATCCGCTGAGATCCGTCAGGACTGCTGGATCGCCGATGAGAACCAGCGAAAGCAGCATTACCGGGATCTGACCTCCAATGGCGACCGGGTCAGTATCCTGAAGATGACCCATTGTCTCTACCGTTACAAGGAGGCACAGCTGGCCGCCGGACGGAAATTCCATCTGTGCGATGACAATTTCCTCCGGGATGCGGAGAAGCTGCTGGCGTCGGAGATCTCCCTGGTTCTGGAAATGACCCAGGAGGAAGCAAGAGAGTACTTACGGGAAACCCTGAAAGCGTAAAAATGATCCCACCTCGATTCGAGGTGGGATTATTTTTATACTTCCACGCAGGACAGGACTTCCTTGGTACGAACAAACTCATCGTATTTCAGGCCGCGGTCGGCAGTCTCGATCTCGCCAACCTGATTGTCGCAGGGATCAGCCCGCCAATGCTGCTTAGGGACGTAGAAATTGCCCTGGAGGTCGCTGTTGGCAACCATCCGGTAGGGATCCAGATTGCCGAAGTAGAACTTCCGCCGTTCCTCATTGCCGATGCGCTGGGCGCTGACGCCGTAGGAGCAGTCGGCGTAAAGCCAGCCATGGGGCGCCACATAGAACCGAACCCAGTCGTGGGCGCCGCAGAAGGTAGGCTCGGCAGTCAGGCCGCTCTGCCAGCGGGCGGGAATGCCGGCGCAGCGGCACAAGGTCAGAAACAGCATGGCGAAGACGCCGCAGTCGCCGGTGAAATTCCGGGCGCAGTTTTCGGGGATGCTCTCCAGTACGAAATAACCGGGCATAAAGGTGTAACTCATGTTTTTGGTGATGAAGTCATAGAAGGCACGCGCCTTGTCCATGGGATCGGTCATGCCCTCGGTCAGCTCTCTCACCAGCGCCTTGATGTAGGGAGTAAAGACCACATGGGGGTATTCTTCCTCTGTATCAAATTCGGCTTGTTGGGGATCGCCCTTCATGTTATCGGTATCGTGGAATTTTGCGGTGTGCAGATAGGAATACTCCACCACGAATTCGGGATTTTCGTCGAAATGCCCTTCCCAGCAGATGGTGCGGCGGGGATCATAGGCGGGAGCAATGATGGCTTCAGGGGAGTATTTTTCGAACCGGATGTCGCTCTGCTGCTCACAGTCGGCGGGGATGGGCAGGTGGGCCCGCAGGAACATGCCGGGGGTGAAATATTCGTCCCTGACACGCATGGTTGCCCGCACCTTGATGCGGTTGGTGACGGAACTCTGTTCTCTCATCTTCTGTGCCGCGGTATCCAGCAGGGAATCATCCCGGGAGCCCTTGATGGCAGCCTCCGCACCGGGGACATGGACGCAGGCCCGGTCGGCAAAGCCGGGGACTGCCTTGCACATGCTGGAGAAGAAGCGGCCGAAGTAGCGCTTCTCACCATGGTTGTAGATCCAGTAGATCCGCCGCAGCGCCACATCCCGCTCAAATTCCTCTTCGGAGTAGTCGGGGATATACTCCCGGACGACTGCCAGCGCCTGTTCTCTGGTGTAGGGATACTCCTCGGGCAGCCGTGCAATCATCTCCCGCTGGGCGGTCAGGCAGCAGCGCAGCGCCAGGGGCAGCGTTTCATCTGCAAGGCGCAGATCGATGAGCCGGGTGGCGCCATCGAAATCGCCGGAGTCCTTGAGCCTGCGAATATCCTCCGGCAGACCCACATTCAGGTACTTCATGGTATCGTTGATGTTCATAAGGTTTTCCTCCTTATAAAGATCTCCCCGCCCCGAGAACCGGAGCGGGGAGTGCGTTTTATGCAAACAACTGCAGGATGTAACCCATGCCAATGCCGAAGAAGTTACCAACGGCAGCGCCCAGAACGCCCATCAGAACGCCGATGCCGGCGAAGTTGGGATTGTAGGCGGTGGCAACGATGGGAGCGGAAGCGGAGCCACCGATATTAGCCAGAGAAGCGGTGGACACCATGCACAGATCCCACTTGAAGACCTTGGACAGGACGAACATCAGAACAACGTGGACCACCAGGATCACGAAGCCATAGACGACCCACATGGGAGCAGAGATCAGATCCACCAGGCTTGCGCGGGAAGCCAGCATGGAAACGACCAGGTACAGGTAGACGCTGGACATCTCCTCGACACCGGCCATCTTGCCCATGGGAGTCACAGCACAGATCAGACCCAGGATGGTGACCAGGATGGTGGTGACGGTGGATGCACCAAACATATCCAGACCGATGGAGACCAGCCAGGTGTTGATGACACCGCCCAGCCACTGGGTCACAGCGGAGACCAGCAGGGAAATGCCGAACAGGAAGATCCAGTCAGCAGCGGTAGCCTGCTTTTTGGCACCGGCGACTTCCTTGTTGGCAGCCTCAGCGACAGCATCCAGCTTGGAGGTGTCGGCCTTGCAGATGGCGTTCCACTTGGGAGCGAACTTGACAGCCAGCAGCAGCAGGGCGATCCAGACGGAGTAGCAGACGGTATCCAGAGCCAGAGCGGCACCGTAGCTGCCGTAATCCATATACTTCTCAAAGACGACTTCCATCGCAGCCATGTTGCCGGAACCGCCGACCCAGGAAGCGTACAGGGCAGCAACAGCAGCCCAAGTCTTCTCAGCACCGCCCATGGAGTTCATGAACACAGGGTAAGCGATGATGGTACCGATACCCAGAGTCAGGGAACAGCCCAGGAAGATGGCGAACATGCGGGGACCCAGCTTCAGCAGCTTGCGGAAATCGCAGCGCAGCAGCATGACGAAGATCATGGCGTACAGCAGGTTGTTCTTGAAGCCGGAATAGGTAGCCTTGACAGCGTCGGACTCATAGATGCCCAGGGTGCACAGGATCATGTGCAGGACGTAGATCCAGACCAGGGGAGGAACGATGTCAAAGACCTTCCACTTGGTGGTTCTCTGCAGGAACATCAGACCGCCGGCGACGAACATCAGAATGGCGATGTAGGTCAGACCGTTGGCGACGACCAGGGAACCATTTTCGAAAGTAAACATAATGGTTTCTCCTTTGTATGTAGTTTTCCGCAGACAGACGGGAGCGTCAGATCTCTCTGGCAAGGATCCGGCAGAGGGTTCTGTCAGCAGTGTATTTCATAACCGTCAGTCGATGTAAACCAGGCGGCCGGGCTCGATGCCCTTGATGCCGAGACCGGGTTCGTCGGAAACGGTAATGATTTTTTCGTTGAACACCGCACCGCCGAGGATGGGGTCCTCGCTGCACAGCACGGGTCCGTCCAGGTCCACCTTGGTGATGATGTTCTTGGCGCAGGCCAGATGGACAGCCGCGTTGACGGCAATCTTGGCTTCCAGCATGCAGCCGATCATGCACTCCACGCCGAAGACCTCGGCGGCGGAGGCGATCTTCAGGGCATTGTACAGACCGCCGCACTTCATCAGCTTGATGTTGATGAGGTCGGCAGCGCCCATTTTCATGATGGTCATGGCGTCCTCGGGGGAGAACACGGATTCGTCCGCCAGAACGGGGACATAGCTGCGCTCGGTGACGTACTTGAGGCCCTCGAAATCGTGGGCCTTGACGGGCTGCTCCACCAGTTCGATGTCCAGACCCTGATCCTGCATGGAGTTGAGGATCTTGACAGCCTGCTTGGGGGTCCAGGCCTGGTTGGCGTCGATGCGGATGGTGATGTCGCTGCCCACAGCCTTGCGCACGGCGCTGAGGCGGGCCACGTCCAGCTCGGGGCTGACGCCCACCTTCATCTTCAGGCAGTCGTAGCCTCTTGCAACAGCATCCAGGGCGTCCCTGACCATGACTTCGGGATCATTGACGGAGATGGTCAGGTCGGTGACGATCTGCTTCTTGCTGCCGCCCATGAGCTTGTGGACGGGAATATTGTACAGCTGACCATACAGGTCCCACAGAGCCATGTCAACGGCAGCCTTGGCGCTGGAGTTGTGGACGATGGACTTCTGAACGATCTGCAGCAGGTCCTCGAATTCATCCACTTCACGGCCCAGGATCAGCTTGCCGATGTGGTCCTGGATGGCGCCGATGATGGCACCGGTGGTGTCGCCGGTGATGACGCCGGTGGGGGGCGCTTCGCCGTAGCCGATGTGGCCGGTGTCGGTATGGATCTCCACGATCACATCCTCCACGGAATTGACGGTACGCAGGGCGGTCTTGAAGGGGGTGCGCAGGGGCACAGAGATCCGACCCAGGCGGACTTTGGTAATTTTCATATTATTTTACTCCTTATTTTGCCAGTTCGTACATGGCATATGCGATGATCTGGGCGTTCTTCACCAGATTGTCGATGGTGATGTATTCATCGGGCTTATGCTCCCGGATCTCGTCGCCGGGGAAGATGGGGCCGAAGGCCAGAAGATTGGGGATGCTCTTGGCGTAGGTGCCGCCGCCGATGGATTTGGGGGAACCCTCCAGGCCGGTCTGTTCCCGGTATACCTTCATCAGGGAGGACACCAGCTCGGAATCTGCGGGGATATAGAGCTTGTCCTTGCAGCCCTCGGCATCCTTGACGAAGCCTGCTTCTGCAAACAGCGCATTGAAAGCGGGGGCACAGTCGCCATAGGAGAAGGTAACGGGGTAGCGGTAGTTGATCTTCAGGCTCAGCTTTTCTGCGTCGCCGGTGATGGTGCCCCAGTTCAGGGTCAGGCCGCCGGAGATGTCATCGTGCAGGGCAATGCCGGCGGAAGCACCGTCAGTCTCCATACCCAGTTTCGTTGCCAGAAAGTGGATGGCATCAGCCAGCTCGCCGGAAAGGGGGAGATTGTCCAGGGCCAGCATCAGGCGGCCGATGGCGTTTTCGCCCAGGCCGGGGGTGGAGCCGTGGGCGCTGAGACCGAAGGATTCCACCCGGAAGCCGCCGGGACGGCGGCTGAACTTAATGCAGGAGGCGTACAGCTTGCAGATCTGTGCGGCGGTTTCCTCATCGCATTCAAAATCGGCATAGGCGTGGCTGGGCACCACATTGGGGGCGGAGCCGCCTTTGATGGCCACCAGCTTCAGGGGACCTTCCTGGTGGTAGTTGCGGGAGAAGGTGACGTTGATGATACCCTTTTCACCGTTGATGACGGGATACTCGCCGTCAGGGGTAAAGCCCATGACAGGCACTTCACCGCCGTGGGACAGGTAGTACTTGACATCGGCAGAGCCGGTTTCTTCATTACAGCCCAGCAGCACACGGATGCGGCGGCGGATGGGCAGGCCGGTATCCCGCAGGGCAGCCAGGGCATAGAGGGCGGCGATGGAGGGACCCTTGTCGTCGGTGGTGCCGCGTCCCCAGATCTTACCGTCGCTGATCTCAGCGCCGTAGGGATCCACGGTCCAGCCATCCCCGGCGGGAACCACATCCAGATGGCCCAGAACAGCCACCATTTCATCACCTTCGCCGTACTCGCACCAGCCCATGTGGCCGTCGACATTAAAAGTGCGGAAGCCCAGCTTCCGTGCGGCGGCCAGTGCATGATCCAGGCTGCGGCGGACTTCTGCGCCGTAGGGTGCACCATCCTCGGGTGTGCCCTCCACGCTGGGAATGCGCAGATTTTCCTGCAAGCAGGCGATCATCTGTTCCTGTTTCAGGAGGACAGCTTCATTCAAATTCATAGCATTCACGCCTTTCGACATAATGAAATCCGGAAGTGCAGTACAGCATCTTCCGGGTGAATCGTAAAAATGATAAATAGGGAAGTGGAAACGGTACGAAAACAAATGTGTTTGCACAGTGAACTGATTATACATAATTTCGGAAAAAATGTCAATAGAAAATGGACATAATTTGAATAACCTTTGAACAAGAAATGCAAAAACAGCCCGGTATACTTGTATACGCCGGGCTGAAATGCATATTTTTGAAAGAGATATTGCAGATTTAAGAATCCAGGGCAATTCTTGCAGCCATAATGGCACCGGCGTCCGTCCGGGGGATGTGCCATTCGTCCAGACCGGGCAGTCCCATGGGCACGCCCTCCCGGCGGAACACCATGCGGCTGGGGATCTCTGCCTTGCCGCTCATGTGAAAAGCCCGGGCGCCGGGCAGGTGTGCCAGGAGTTCCCGGATCACAGGCGCCTTGACGCCTGCGCCGATGAGTACCTCCGGGCCATTCCTCTCGTCACGCAGGTTCAGCAGCATACCGATGGTGTGCAGCCCATCCGTGCAGCTTGCAGCCGCGCCGCTGGTGAGGACGGTATCGATTCCGAGCCTTTTGGCGGCCATATATGTCTCCACAGGGCTGCGGGATACATCGATGCAGCGGTGCAGGGTCAGACCGGCACCGTCTGCCGCTGCGATCAGCGGGGCCATGGCGTTTTCATCCAGATCACCCTCCGGCGTCAGGCAGCCGATGACGAAGCCGTCGGCGCCAGCTGCTTTGAGCGTGCGGATCTGTTTCGTCATGAGGTCGATCTCCGACCGTTCATAGAGGAAATCCCCCGCTCTTGGCCGCATCAAGCAGCGGATGGGTATATTGCTTTCCACGCGGATCTGCTCCAACAGATGGACGCAGGGGGTCAGCCCGCCGGCGATCAGGGCGCTGCACAGCTCCAGCCGGTCAGCACCCCCGGCGATGGCTGCCCGGGCGGATGCCAGGGAGTCCACGCATACTTCCAGCAGTTTCATGGCTTCCCTCATTTCTGCAGCAGTTGGAAAAGTTCTTCCGGAGTGCCGGCAATGGCGATGGCGCCGGCAGCCTCCATATCCGCCACCTGACCGTAGCCCCAGGCCACGCCGATGGTGGGGATGCCGTGGGCGGCGGCGCCGGTGACGTCGAAGGCGGTGTCGCCCACCATAATGGACTGGGCCATATCCCCGGCCTGATCTTTCAGGTAAGCGATGACGGCTGCCTTGGAATCTCTGGCCTTGTCCATGGTGGCGCCGGCAATGATGTCAAAATACTTTGCCAGGTCAAAATGGTTCAGCACATCCACAGCCTGGATCTCTGGCTTGGAGGTGGCCACATACAGCTTATGGCCCTGGCTGCGCAGCTGTTCCAGCAGCTCTCGGATGCCGGGATAGGGCTTATTTTCGTACTTGCCTTTGGTCAGATAGCGGGAGCGGAAAACAGTCATGGCTTCCTCCACATCCCCGGGCCTGACACCGAACTGCATCAGAGTATCCCGCAGGGGCGGGCCAACAAAGACCCGCATGGCTTCCCGGTCGGGCACCGGCAGACCGAAATGCGTCAGCGCCAGGCTGGCGCAGTTGATGATGCCCTCGCCGGAGTCGGTGAGGGTACCGTCCAGATCAAATAAAATGGTTTTCTGTGTCATAGGTACTCGTCCTTTTATCGCTTGATGGAATATTCCACAGGGGTATCTGCCGGCAGTTCCAGAAGCTCAGGGTGATCCAGCAGTTCCTTCACCAGGGCGATGGTGCTGGAATAGTAGTAGCCGTCGGCAATACGCTCGTCCAGGGTGATACCCAGGGGGATCACCTCGTGCAGATCCTCGCGTCCGTCGGGGAAGTAGGTCTTGGTCAGGTATTTTTTGCCCACCACAATGAAACAGGAGTTGGTTCCCCAGTTGACCAGATGGTGGTAGCCGCCGGGCAGGCCGATGGAACCCAGATTGGTCAGGAAAATGGCGGCGTGGTTGGGATCGCTGCCGATGAGGGCTTCGGGAGCCCAGCCATGCTTGTCCAGCCACAGAACGCCCTTGACCACAGCCGTGATCATCCACTGGGGCAGCTTCGTGACGATATCCATGGCGCCGGTGGAGGTGTCCTTTTCCTCGTAGCTCTTGGTCTGGTGGATGACCTTCATGATCTTGTGGTGGAAGGAGGACATGGTCTCCTTGCTGTCGTAGCGGAAGAAGGCCAGGGCTTCCTCGGCGTGGTCGTTGAAACGCTTCTTCACCGTGAAAGCGATGGAGATATCCCTGCGCTGATACAGCTTGCTTCCAACCACAAAACGGTTCATTTTGGGCCGCAGGACAAAGGCCTTGCCCGCTGCCGCGGCGATCAGGTGGAAGAAGGTGTACTTATCCTCGGTGCGGCCTGCGTTGACCTTTTCCAGATAGGCATTCAGAGGGCGCACATCGATCTCGAAGCTGATGTGGGCTTCGTTATCCGCCCGGTTGGGCAGCAGCGAGGGCATGATCCGGTTCATGGCGGGAATATCCTTCAGCCACACGCCGTCCTTCCGGTCGCCCCATTTCTTTTTCTCTTTTTCCATAACAAAACCTCCGTGATGGTTTTTCCTATCATATCAGATTTTTGTCCGGTTTGCAATCATTGCGACATAATCTGATGACGCAAACTGCTACCATAGGAGAGAGGAGGGATGGAATGAAACTGATCTGGAAAGAGATGCTTCTGGCTGCCATGATGGGACTGGTGCTGCCCGGGGCCATGCTGGGGATCGCGGCCACCGTGGAAACGCCCGAAACCATCATCGAGATCACCACCGGCGTACCCACGGAAGCAACACAGGCACCGATAGAGAAAAGAAGTATCACAGTGCCGATTCTGGCGGGGGGGCAAGTGGTGCAGATGGAGCTGGACGAATATCTGACCGGGGTGGTTCTGGGGGAGATGCCGGCGTCTTTCGAAGAAGAAGCCCTGAAAGCCCAGGCTGTGGTGGCACGGACTTACACCATGCGTGCCCAGCACCGGGGCGGGCGGCATGATGCGGCGGCGGTGTGTACCGACTCCACCTGCTGTCAGAGCTACATATCGCCATCGGATTACCTGGCGGCAGGGGGAACACAGAATAGTGTGGACAGGATCCGCAATGCCGTCCTTGCCACCAGCGGACAGGTGCTGACCTATGAGGGGGATCTTATCGAAGCCACTTATTTTTCCTGCTCCGGCGGTGTGACGGAGGACGCGGCGGCGGTATGGGGAGCGGATTATCCCTATCTGAAGTCCGTCAGCAGTCCGGGGGAGGAGAAGGCGGCCCATTATACCGATACGGTGGTTTTCACGGCGTCCCAGTTTGAATCGGCTCTGGGCCGTGATCTCAGCGGTACGCCGTCCGGCTGGTTCGGCGTTACCACCTATACCACAGGCGGCGGGGTGGCGACCATGGAGATCGGCGGGGAAGTGTATCAGGGAACAGACCTGCGCACCATGCTGGGGCTGCGCTCCACAGCCTTTATGGTATCGGCGGACCTGAACTCCGTCACCATCACCACCAAAGGCTTCGGCCACCGGGTCGGGATGAGTCAGTACGGCGCCGACGCCATGGCGGTGCTGGGCAGCACCTATGCACAGATCCTCGCCCACTACTATCAGGGGACGAGTCTGACCACCCTGGAGAATTGACAAAAAGTGGTGAATGGGCTAGAATGGAATAAAAATGCGAAAAGGTGATTACTATGCCCATTCGGATCCCCAATGACCTGCCTGCTGCGGGAACGCTGAAGCAGGAGAATATCTTCGTCATGACCAAGCAGCGGGCAAGGACCCAGGACATCCGCCCCCTGGAGCTGCTGCTGCTGAACCTCATGCCCACGAAAGTCGCCACGGAGACCCAGCTGAGCCGTCTGCTGGGCAACACGCCTCTGCAGGTGAATCTGGAACTGATGCATATGTGCTCCCACAAGTCGAAGAACGTGTCGGAGGAGCATCTGCTGACCTTCTACAAGACCTTCGACGAGATCAAGGACCGGAAATTCGACGGTATGGTTATCACCGGTGCGCCGGTGGAGCAGATGCCCTTCGAGGATGTGGACTACTGGCCGGAGCTGTGCGAGATCATGGAGTGGAGCAAGACCCATGTCCATTCCACCTTCCATATCTGCTGGGGCGCCCAGGCGGGTCTTTACTACCACTACGGCATCAACAAGCACGCCCTTGGGCAGAAGCTTTTCGGCGTCTATCCCCACCGCCGGGACTACAAGCGGGCCATCCTGCTGCGGGGCTTCGACGATGAATTCTATGTGCCCCACTCCCGGCATACCACGGTGCTGCGGGAGGATATCGCGGCGGTTCCTGAATTGAAAATTCTGGCGTCCTCCGATGAGGCGGGTGTTTATGCCGTCATGAATAAGGAAGGTCATCAGATCTTTGTCACCGGGCACTCCGAGTATGACCCCCTGACCCTGGAAGCGGAGTACCTGCGGGACAAAAAGGCCGGCAAGCCCATCACGGTCCCCGCCAACTACTATCCCGATGACGACGAGACCCAGGAGCCCATCGTCCGGTGGCGGGGACATGCCCATCTGCTGTTCAGCAACTGGCTCAATTATTTCGTCTACCAGACCACGCCCTATGATATCATGGCCGTCGGCGAGGAACAGACCACCTACTGATCGGGAATCCAACCGCTGGTTGAGTCGGATCCAACCGACATTCCCTGGTTTTTCGCCCTTTCCGGGGCTACAATGAAGCCACCAAACGAAAGGAGCAAACCAATATGAATGAAACCATCGGCAGCCGTATTGCCAAATACCGCAAGAAAAAGAATCTGACCCAGGAGGCCCTGGCGGAACAGCTTGGGGTATCCTCCCAGGCGGTCAGCAAGTGGGAGAATGATGCTTCCTGTCCCGATATCAGTCTGCTGCCCAGGCTGTGTTCCATTCTGGGCATCACCACCGACGAACTGCTCACCGGTAAATCCGAGGAGGTCCGTCTGGTGCCGGTGGAGCAGCGCAAGAGCCTGGAGGAGCTGACCCTCCGGATCCGGGTCAACAGTGCCGAGGGAGACCGGGTACGGGTCAATCTGCCCATGACACTGGTGAAAGTGTGCATGGAGATTGGCGTGGAGATCGGACCCGGTATGGCGGGCATGGCCGGGATTAACGGCATGGATGGCCTGAAAAATGTGGATATGAACAAGATCCTGGAACTGGTGGAAAAGGGCCTCATCGGTAAGCTGGTGGAGGTGGAATCCGCTGAGGGCGACATTGTGGAAGTGGTGGTGGAATGAAGATCCGAATCAAGTCGGAGGAAACGAACCTGAATCTGGTACTGCCCACCCGGCTGCTCATCGGTAAAACTGTGGTGAAGCTTGCAAACACCATCGGCCGCAGATACGCTGCCGAAGCGATGCAGGCGATTCCGCCGGAGGCGCTGGAAATTCTCTGTGCCGAGCTGCGGCGCATCAAGAAGAAACACGGCGCCTGGGAACTGGTGGATGTGCGGTGTGCTGACGGTGATATCGTCCAGGTGATCCTTTAATTGCATAGAATCCCCGGCGGGTCGTTTCCGCCGGGGATTTTCTGTCCGGAGATTATTTAAGAATTTTCTGTGTTATCAAGAATATATTGCATAATGACCGAAACTGTGATAAAATGACATTTAGAATTTATGCACAATAGTGAGGTGCTGTTATGGAACTGATCATTGATGGAAGAAGAACCGAAGCGCTGCCCGGCCAGACCCTTCTGGAGCTTACCAAGGCGCTGGGCCTGGATGACAAGAGCCTGCGCTCCCGCCCTCTGGCGGCCAAGATTGCCGGCGAGGTCTTTACCCTGAATTACATCCCTGTGCGGGAAAAGGATGTCAATACCGACCGTCCCTCCATGCGCCGGGCCATGGCGGCCTCCGGCGGCGAGGTGCGTCTGCTGCGCTATGCCGATGATCTGGGCCAGGAGGCCTACATCCGCACCGCCCAGTTTGCCATCTTCCTGGCCATGCGCCAGCTGTGGCCGAAGGCGGTCACCAAGATGAACTGCACCATCGGCGCCAGCGTCTATATGGAAGTCACCGGTGCCCCCGATTTCTCCGCTGACGCCCTGAAGGCGCGGGTGGCGGCACTGGCCCGGCAGGATATCCCCCTGTTGCGCCGGAGAGTGGATAAGCAGGCCGCCATCGACCATTTTGCAGCCGACGGCCAGATGGATAAGGCCCGGCTGCTGTCCTGGCGGAAATTCGATTATTTCGATGAATACGCCTATGGTGATTTTGCCGACTACTACTACGGCGAGATGATGCCCTCCACCGGCTATCTGACGGGCTGGGATATCCGGGAGGCAGAAAATGGCTTCCTCTTCGTCTATCCTGACCGGAATGATCCGGAAAAGACAGCTGAATACCTGGAAAGCCCCCACTTTTTCGATGTGTTCGCCGAGAGTGAGCGCTGGTGCCAGCTGATGGAATGCGAAACGGTGGCGGATCTGAACGACCTGACGAACTCCGGCCGCATCCGGGAGCTGATCCGGGTCAATGAAGCCCTTCATGAGCGGAAATTCTCCGAGATCGCGCAGATGGTCTGCGACCGCAACGCCCAGGCTGTCATGCTGGCAGGTCCCAGCTCCTCCGGCAAGACCACCTCTGCCAACCGTCTGGCCACCCAGCTGCGGGTCCGGGGCAAGAAGCCCATCCTGATGGGACTGGATGACTACTACCTGGACCGGGACAAGATCGCCCCCGGCCCCGACGGCAAGCTGGACCTGGAGCATATCAACACCATCGACACCGATCTTTTCGGCCAGCATCTGGTTGCATTGCTGGATGGCCGGGAGGTGGAGATCCCCACCTTCAATTTCAAGACCGGCCGTCGGGAATGGGTGGGCCACAAGATGCGCCTGACGCTGGATTCTGTCATCATCGTCGAAGGCCTGCACGCCCTGAATCCCGTAATGCTGCCCGAGGGCTTTGACTTTAACCGGGTCTTCCGGCTCTATGTCAGTCCACTGCTGCCCCTGAACCTGGATAACCATAACCGCATCGCCACCAGCTATCTGCGGCTGCTGCGGCGTACTGTCCGGGATTTCGAGAGCCGCGGTTCGTCTGTTCAGAAGACCTTCAGCATGTGGGACAGCGTCCGCCGGGGCGAGCGCCGCTGGATCTTCCCCTACCAGGAGAACGCCGATGTGATCTTCAATTCCTCCACGCTCTACGAGCTGGCGGTGCTGAAGAAGCATATCTTCCCCCTGCTCCAGGCGGTTCAGCCCGAGGACGAGTGCTACGACGAGGTCCAGTCCATCGTCAAGGTCCTGAACTTCATCATCGAGGCCGATGTGGATGATGAGATCCCTCCCACCAGCCTGGTCCGGGAATTCATCGGCGGCAACAGCTTCTACCGGAAATAACGCAAAAAAGCGGTGACAGCCAAAACTGTCACCGCTTTCACGTTATGTACTTACTTCAGGGGAGAAGGGTAGTTGCAGATCAGGCTCACCAGCAGGCAAACCAGAACACTGGCGAAGCCCACCACCATCCACAGGCCGGCGCGTTTTTTCGTCACGCCCGTCATGTACAGAAATGCCAGACACAGACCGGACACAATGATGGTAACGATGGCGCAGATCACCTTCATTGCCGCCACGCCGAGGCCGGCAAACAGCAAAAACAGGCCGAAAACCACCACATCCGCAATGAGAATGCGGGTCATCATCTGCTCCAATTCCTTAAAACGGTTTCTACTTGCCACAATGGATCCCTCCCGGAACATATTGATCAATTTTTGTCATCATACCACATTCCGCCGCGAAAAGCAATCGTTTCTGTAAATTTTGCTGAAGCTCTTGCGAAGTTCGGGAAATAATGGTATAATGCACAAAAGTCTGTTTTTTGAGGAGGCAATATGAGCAAGCCTCAGTATCATCTGGAGGGCATCGTCCATACCCGCACCGAGGAAATGGAGGATTTTCAGGGCCCGCTGGATGTTATTTTCCTGCTTTTGAGCAAAAATAAGATCGAGATCCAGGATGTGTCCATCACCGCCATTCTGGAACAGTACCTGGCGTATCTGGACGAGATGAAGCGGCTGGATATGGAGATCGCCAGTGAATTCATCACCATGGCCTCCCATCTGATGCTCATCAAGACCAAGATGCTCCTGTCGGCCGCCGAGCAGGCGGAGGCGGAGAGTGAACTGGATCTGCTGCGCCAGAGCCTGGTGGAGCGCCAGCGCAAGGAGGCCATCGAGCAGATCCGCATGGCCATCGGGGTGCTGGAGCCGAGAAATGAGATCGGCCGGTGCATCTTCACCAAGAATCCGGAGCCGCTGCCGAAAAAGCGTGGCTACGAATATCGCCACGATCCGTCGGACCTGCTGCGGGCCTTTGACATGATCGCCGAGCGCAGTGCCAATCAGCTCCCGCCGCCCACCATGAACTTCATGGGCATCGTAGGCAAGGAGCCTTACCCCGTCACCCGCAAGGCAGGTGAAGTCCTGCGACAGCTTCTGCTGCGGGGTGTGGAGAAGCTGAAAAACCTCTTCAGGGGCAACCGCAGCCGGTCGGAGATCGTGGCCACTTTTCTGGCCATCCTGGAGCTGTGCAAGACAGGCTCCGCTGTCCTGGAGGGTGATACCAGCGGCGAGGACCCCAATGTCCGGCTGCTGAACAAAGACAAGAAGGAGGATTGACTTCGTGGAACGAGAAGAAATGCAAAGAGCCATTGAGGCCGTCCTCTTTGCAGCAGGCGAGCGCATCGATGCCGCCCGGCTGGCCATGGCGCTGGAAACGGATGTGGATGAAGTCATGGCGGCAGCCGATGCCCTGGCTGACCAGTATGCCTACGAGCGCCGTGGCATCCGCATCCTGAAGCTGGAACAGGGCTACCAGATGGTGTCTTCCGGTGAGATGGCGGATTACGTCACCAAAGCCCTGGAGACCCGCAAGCCCCCGAAGCTTTCCTCCTCCCAGCTGGAGGCGCTGACCATCATCGCCTACTATCAGCCGGCCACCAAGGCCATGGTGGAGCAGATCCGGGGCGTGGACAGCAGCTATTCCATCTCTGCCCTGATGAACAAGAGGCTCATCGAGGAGGCGGGACGGCTCAATGTCCCCGGCCGGCCTATCCAGTACCGGACCACCGACGCGTTCCTGCGTACCTTTGGTCTTACCTCCCTGGAAGAGCTTCCGCCCATCGAGAAGGTCAGCTTTGGCGAACCTGTCGAAGAGCAGAAGGAGGGGTGCTGATGGGCTGGTGGATCGCGCTTGCCATCCTGGTGGGTCTGGCGATTCTGCCCCTGGGCGTCAGCTTCAAGTATAACGCCGCGGGCATTTACCTGGCTGTCATCGCAGGCCCAATCCGTATCAAAATCCTTCCCGCAAAGAAGAAGGAAAAGAAACCGAAGAAAGAAAAGAAACCCAGGGAAGAGAAAAAGCCTGAGGAGACGCAGGCTCCCGCGCCTGCGGAACCGAAGCCGCCCGTTCAGGAGCCGCCCACACCGGAAAAACCTCCCGCACCTCCGGTGAAGCAGCCACCTGCTGAGCCTCCTGAGACGCCGCTGGAAGAAAAATACCCGAACCTGGACAAAATCCCCGGCAAGATCAAGAAGGAGCCAAGACCCCGGGAGGAGCCCAGGGAAGAAGCCGGCGGCAGCTGGACGGATTTTCTGAGTTTGGTCCCTATTGTTTTCGATTTCCTGGGGGATTTCCGCAGGAAGCTCCGGGTCAACCGGCTGGAGCTGAAGCTGATCATGGCCTCCGACGATCCCTGTGATCTTGCCATCAATTATGGCCGGGCCTGGGCCGCATTGGGAAACCTTCTGCCCCGGCTGGAGCGTTTCCTGGTCATACAAAAGCGGGATCTGGAAGTGGAGTGCGACTTCGAAGCTTCCGAAACAAAGGTCATCGCCCGGCTGGACCTGACGATCACGTTGGGCCGGATTCTGGCGGCAGTATTCAAATTTGCGTTCCGTGCGCTTATGGAATTTTTGAAAATCATGAAGAAAAGAAAAGGCGGTGCAGTGAAATGAGCAACAGTGTTCCAAATATGATGGAGGGTATGCTCCAGAGGATCCGTGAGATGATCGATGCCAATACCGTGGTGGGTCAGCCCATTACCACCCCCGACGGCACTACCATCATTCCCGTGTCCAAGGTCAGCATTGGCTTCGGCGGCGGCGGTTCCGATTTCGTTTCCAGGAATCTGAACAAGATGGAGAATCCCTTCGGCGGCGGCGCAGGCGGCGGCGTCAAGGTCAGCCCCGTGGGCTTCCTGGTGGTCACGGGCGGCACCGTCCGGATGATCCCCGTGGCAGCGGCAGCATCTACGACTGCAGACCGCCTGGTGGAGATGATCCCCGACACCCTGGACAAGGTCTCCGCATTCATTGACTCCCACACCAACAAAGAGGTATAATTTTTCCCGGCCGGGACAAGCTAACCCCGGGTGAGGAAAATGAAAAGAATGTTTGCCGGGACGGCGGCTGTACTCATGGCCGCCGTCCTGTTTTTTCCGCTGTCTGCCGATGCCATTTCTGCCGAAAAGGCGATATTGCTGGACACGGCAACGGGACGGGTGATTTTCGAGCGAAACGCCGACGGTCGGAGCCTGATCGCCAGCACCACCAAGATCATGACCGCGCTGGTGGTCTGCGAGCAGTGCAATGTTCTCGACCGGGTGCGGATCCCGGAAGAGGCCGTGGGCATCGAGGGGTCCTCCCTGTACCTGCGGGCGGGGGAGGTGCTGACGGTGCAGGAGCTGCTGTATGGGCTGATGCTGCACAGCGGCAACGACGCGGCGGTGGCTCTCGCCATCTACTGCGGCGGCACCGTGGAGGGGTTTGCCCAACTGATGAACGATGAAGCCGCCCGCATCGGATTAACGAACACCCATTTTGTCAACCCCCACGGCCTGGATGCCCCCAATCACCATTCCACTGCCCGGGATCTGGCGCTTCTGGCTGCCTATGCAATGGATAATCCAATTTTCCGCCAGACCGTATCCACCCGCACCGTCACGGTGGGGAATCGGAGCCTGCGTAATCACAATAAACTCCTGTGGCAGGTGGAAGGCGCCGACGGTGTCAAGACGGGGTTTACGAAAGCTGCCGGACGGATCCTGGTATCCAGCGCCACCCGCCAGGGGCGGCGGCTGGTGGCGGTCACCATCAACGCCCCTGACGACTGGGCAGACCATGCGGCCCTGCTGGAGGATGGATTTTCAAAATATCACGTTGAAACAATTTTGTCGGTGGGGGAATGCCTGGGAACTGCCGAGGTGGAGGGCGGCGAGAATGCATATGTCCAGCTGCTGGCGGCGGAGGATTTTTCCTACCCACTGGCGGAGGGGGAGCAGGTGACGATTACGCCCATCGGCAGCGGATTTGTCTACGCCCCTGTCGTGGCCGGAGCAGATGCCGGCTTTGCGTGGGTGAAGGTGGACGGAAAAGCTGTGGGAAAAGTGGCCATGCATTACGGCGAAACAATAGAGCGGATCCCGGAGGAGACCTCTTTCTGGGATCGTATATTTTCGTAGGGTCGATGCCTGCATCGACCCGGATTATGTATTTCTTTTGGGCGATGCGGGCATCGCCCCGCTACGAGGAGATAGAAATGATGGAACGCTTGCAGAAGATTCTTGCATCCCGGGGCGTCTGCTCCCGGCGGAAGGCGGAGGAGCTTATCTCCGCCGGGCGGGTCAGCGTCAACGGACATGTGGCCGCTCTGGGCTGCAGTGCCGACCCCGAAACCGATGAGATCCTGCTGGACGGGAAGCTGCTCCCGTCCCAAAGTGAATTTGTGTACTTAATGCTCCATAAGCCCCGGGGCTTTGTGACGACCCTGTCCGATGAAAAGGGCCGGAAAAACGCCGCCCAGCTGGTTGCTGACTGTGGTGTCCGGGTGTACCCTGTGGGGCGGCTGGACATGGACTCTGAGGGACTGCTTTTGTTTACAAATGACGGTGATTTCGCCAATTCTCTCATGCATCCGAAGCATGAAGTGAACAAAACCTACCGTGTCATCGTGGACAGATACACCCCGGAGAAACTCGAAAGCCTGAAAAAACCCGTGACCCTGGACGGCTATACCATTCGGACGCCCGATGTCAAGCTTTCCTGCCCGCCCCGTGCTGACGACCGGGCGGAGTTGCTGGTAACCATCCATGAGGGGCGAAACCGCCAGGTCCGGCGCATGTGCGCCATGGCGGGCATGGAAGTGCGCCGCCTGATCCGTATCAGCGAAGGCAGCCTCAAACTCGGTGACCTGCCCAAGGGAAAATGGCGTTACCTGACGGCCGGCGAAGTCCGGGCGCTTAAATGAATTTTGCAATTTTTGGATAATCCCCTTGCAAATGCAGGGGGATTTTGCTATGATGTGGACAAAAGAATTTCACAGGGAGGCAATTATGAGTACCGATATTCTGACCATCCTGCAGGAAAAGGCCCACACCTTTTCCAAGGGCCAGCGGACCATTGCCCGCTACATTACCGAATCCTATGACAAAGCGGCCTTCATGACCGCCAACCGCCTGGGCAAGACCGTGGGCGTCAGTGAATCCACGGTGGTTCGCTTCGCCGTGGATCTGGGCTTCGACGGGTACCCCAGCATGCAGAAAGCCATGCAGGAGATGGTGCTCAACCGTCTTACCGCCGTCCAGCGCATCGAGGTGGCCAACGACCGCATCGGTGACCAGGATGTGGTAAGCATGGTGCTTCATTCCGATATGGAAAAGCTGCGCCAGACCGATGAGACCCTGGACCGCAGGGAGTTTTCTGCCGCTGTGGATGCGTTGCTGAAAGCAAAGCGGATCTTTGTCCTGGGATCCCGGTCCGTGGCGCCCCTGGCGAATTTCCTGGGCTATTACCTCAACTACATGTTCCAGAATGTTCACATCGTCACCACCTCCGGCAGCGTGGAGATGTTCGAGAAGATCGTGGGCATCAATGCCGAAGACGCCGTCATTGCCTTCAGCTTTCCACGGTATTCCGTTTCCACCACCAAGGGGGCAGAGTACTGCCGCACCACCGGCGCCACCGTCATCGGTGTCACTGACTCCAGCCAGTCCCCTTTGGGCCAGTGCTGTGACCATGTGCTGGTGACAAAGAGTGACATGGTGTCCCTGGTGGACAGCCTGGTGGCGCCTCTGAGCATCGTCAACGCGCTCATCGTGGCCATTGCATCCAAACGGGAGAAGGAACTGTCCCGGACGCTGGATGCCCTGGAGCATGTGTGGGAAGAATATCACGTCTATGAAAAGCGGGTGGATCGGAAATGAATTACGACGGAATCATCATCGGCGGCGGCCCTGCGGGTATGTTCGCCGCCATTACCGCGGCAGGGCAGGGGAAAAAGGTGCTTCTGCTGGAGCGCAACGACCGTATGGGCAAGAAGCTGCTGATCACCGGCAAAGGCCGCTGCAATGTCACCAACAACTGCACCGCCGAAGAAGTGCTGCAGAATGTACCCCGGAACGGCCGGTTTCTCTACAGCGCCCTGACAGCATTCCCGCCCAAACGGAGCATGGAATTCTTTGAAAGCCACGGCTGCTCCCTGAAAACCGAGCGGGGTAACCGGGTCTTCCCGGTGACGGACAAGTCCCAGTCTATTCTGGACTGCCTGCAAAGTGAGCTGCGCCGCAGCTGTGTTGCTGTTCAGACCGCCCGTGTAAAGGAAATTCTGACTGATAATGGTCAGGTCTGCGGTGTCCGCACCGACCGGGAGACCATTTCTGCGGGCTGGGTGATCCTGGCCACCGGCGGCGTGTCCTATCCTGCCACCGGATCCACCGGCGACGGCTACACCATGGCGAAGGCGCTGGGTCACACCATCATTGAGCCCCAGGGCAGCCTGGTGCCTCTGGAATGCGAAGGCGACGACTGCCCCGATATGCAGGGACTGGCGCTGCGCAATGTGGCTGTCAAGCTGGTGAACGCCAAGAAAAAAGTCCTCTATAAGGACTTTGGCGAGCTGCTGTTCACGCACTTCGGTGTCTCCGGACCCACGGTGCTTAGTGCCAGCTGCCACCTGAAAGGGGAGGGGTGTAAGCTGGTCATCGACCTGAAGCCCGCCCTGGAGGAAGCCAAGCTCAACGACCGGATCCTGCGGGATCTGGAAATGTACCAGAACCGGGCCATGGAGAACGCGTTGACGGACCTGCTGCCCAGGAGTATGATCCCTGTTGTGCTGCGGCGGCTGGACATCGATCCTGCCCTCCAGGCCAATTCCCTGACCAAGCAGAAGCGCCGGGCGCTGGTGGAGCTTTTGAAGGCGTTCCCGGTGGAGATTACCGGTAAGCGCCCCGTAGCAGAAGCTATCATTACCTCCGGCGGCGTCAAGACCGGGGAGATCGATCCGAAGACCATGCAGTCGAAAAAGGTGCCGGGACTGTACTTCGCAGGCGAGATCATCGACTGCGACGCCTACACCGGCGGTTTCAATCTGCAGATCGCCTGGGCGACGGCATTTGCTGCCGGAATATGCGCCGAAAAGCCGGATGCAACCAATAGTTGACAACAAATAAAGTATAATTGTTCGAAATATGCCGGGAAGATCATCTGCGGAAACGGCGAAAAACCGAGTTAATCTGCATGTTTTAACATGCTTTCAGAAATCAATCATTGACAAATCCCGCATCTTATACTAGAATAGGTAAGGATAATGCGAAGAAAAGATCGGAGGAACCAACTATGTACGAAAAGCTTGCTAAGTACGCTGCCAAGCAGCTGGAGATCGATGAGAGCGAAATCTCTCCCGACAGCACCTTCGAGAGCCTGGGCATCGACTCCCTGGACATCGTTGAGATGATCATGGATCTGGAGAGCGAGCTGGGCATTGAGCTGGATATGGAGGATCAGAAGATCTCTACCTTCCAGGAGCTGGCCGACTTCATCGAGACCAAGCTGAACTAATCACAACAAAATAGCCTTGTTAGGCTTGACCGGCTTATAACAAGGTCGCACTAGTCGGGGAGATAGCGGTGCCCTATACCTGCAATCCGCTACAGCAGGGATGAATTCCCACACCCGGGCTTGTCTGAGTACCGTCTGGAACACGTAAGTGGTGTTGAGAGATCGGTCTTGCGCAACGGAATCCCGTGAACCATGTCAGGTGGGGAACCAAGCAGCATTAAGCGGATCCTTCCGTGTGCCGCGAGGTTGCCGTTCTTGAGCTGGCTGCGTGGAAACCGGGTGTTCAGCAGGTTCAAATGTGGGTGTGCGATCTTGTTATGAGCCGGTCTATATTTTAGTGAATAATGAATAGTGAATCGTGAATAGTTGTGGTGTCCGCTTTGCGGACGGGTTTGATTGTTCTTTATTCTGTTCACTCCCCAGGGGAGGTTTCACATGTATCAAGCATTATATCGGAAATACAGACCGCAGACTTTCGACGATGTGTCCGGTCAGATGGCGGTGACCCAGACGCTGAAGACCCAGCTGATGAGCGGCCGTATGAGCCATGCGTATCTGTTCACAGGCTCCCGCGGTACCGGCAAGACCAGCTGCGCCAAGATCCTCAGCAAAGCAGTCAACTGCCTGCATCCGGAGCACGGAAACCCCTGTAACCGCTGCGAGGCCTGCCGGAGTATCGATTCGGGTTCCTGTATGGATGTGCTGGAGATCGACGCCGCCTCCAACAACGGCGTTGACAATGTCCGCGATCTTCGTGATGATGCCATCTATACTCCCAGCCAGGTGAAAAAGCGTGTTTACATCATCGATGAGGTGCATATGCTGTCGCTGTCGGCGTTCAATGCGCTGCTGAAGATCATCGAAGAGCCGCCGGAGCATCTGCTGTTTATCCTGGCCACCACGGAGCTGCACAAGGTTCCGGCCACCATCCTGTCCAGGTGCCAGCGCTTTTCCTTCCGGCGTATCAGCCAGGAGGATATCGCCGCAAGATTGCAGTATGTGGCGTATCAGGAAAACATCGACATGGATGAATCCGCTGCCCGGGTTCTGGCAAGGCTTGCCGACGGTGCCATGCGTGACGGTCTGAGTCTTCTCGACCAGGTGGCCTCTGCCACCACCGGGGAGCTGAATGCTGATGCAGTCTATAGCTGCCTGGGCATTGCCGGTGAACAGAAATGCGGCGAGCTGATGGGTTATGTGGCTGATCATAATACCAGACAGGCGCTGGAACTTTTCAACAGCCTGTATGCAGACGGTAAGGATCTGGCAGCGCTGCTGGATGAGCTTGCCTGTCTGACCCGGGATCTGCTTGTTATGAAGACTGCTCCCGGCACCGGCATCACCATGCTCTCCGGTGTGGCGTCCGACCGTGAGGTATCGGGCCTTGTGGAGCGTTTCTCCAGCGGGGAGCTGGTGCGGATGATGAACCTGATCCAGCAGACCATGACGGGCTTCACCCGCAGCGCCAGCCGACGGATGGATGCGGAGCTTTGTATCCTGAATCTGTGCCAGCCGGAGCTGCAGCTTGATGCCGATAGCCTGAATGCCAGGCTGACAAAGCTGGAAGAACAGCTTCGCACCGGACATTTTGTGGCAGCCCGGCCCCAGGAAGCTGCGCCTGTGCCGGATGAACAGGAGGAAATGCCTCCCATTCCGGATGACGACGATGCGCCCCCGCCCACGGACGAGGATCTGCCCCAGACGCCGGCTCCCGCGGCTGCGCCCCAGGTGGGCGCCGCATTCTGGCCGGATCTGCTGGCGGCAGTCCGAAAGGAGCTGAAGCCTCCGGCTTCCGGTTTCTTTGTCCAGAACCAGAATTCCCCCGTGAAGGGGGCTATGCGGGGCAGCCGTCTGGAGCTTCGGTGCATCAATACCTTTGTGACGGATGCGATCAACAAGCCCGATATTCTGGAGGTCGTTTCCCGAAAGGCGTCGGCCATGCTTGGGCGGCCCATTTCGGTTACTGTGGTGGATCTGTCGGCGAAGCCCGCCGCCAATCCCCGCATGGAGCAGCTGCTGAACTTCGGTAAGGCACACTCCGATATTATCAACATCAAACAACATTAAGATAGGAGAATTTACCATGGCAAAAGGTGGTTTCCGCGGCGGTATGCCCGGCGGCATGAATCAGGCAGCAATGATGAAGCAGGCGCAGAAGCTGCAGCAGCAGATGCTGCAGATGCAGGAAGAGCAGGAGAAGATGACCCACACCGCAAAGTCCGGCGGCGGCATGGTGACTGCTACCGTTAATGGCAAGCATGAGCTGGTGAATCTGGAGATCAATCCTGAAGCAGTCGATCCTGATGATGTGGAGATGCTGCAGGATATGGTCATCGCTGCTGTCAACGAGGCCATGCGTGCCGCTGACGCTTATGCAGCCAATAACATGTCCCGTCTCACCGGCGGCCTGAATCTGGGCGGCCTGTTCTAAGGGGGAAGCATGCAGTATTTCCCCGCGGCACTGCAGAATCTGGCTGACCAGTTTGCCCGGCTGCCCGGCATTGGCGGCAAGACCGCCCAAAGGCTTGCCTTCCATGTGCTGGGGATGCCTCTGGAGAATGCCCAGGAGTTTGCCGAGTCCATTCTGGAAGCCAAGCGAACGGTCCACACCTGTCCCTGCTGCCAGAATCTGACGGACCGTGCCCTGTGTCCCATCTGCGACGACGATACCCGGGATCAGAGCCTGATCTGCGTGGTGGCAGAGCCCAAGGATGTCATCGCCATGGAGCGCAGCCGGGAATTCCGGGGCGTCTACCATGTGCTCCACGGCGTCATTTCCCCGCTGAATCATGTGACCCAGGATGACATCAAGATCCGGGAGCTTCTGATGCGGGTGGGCGAGGGCGACGTTCGGGAGGTCATTATGGCCACCAACCCCGACACCGAAGGTGAAGCGACCGCCATGTACATCTCCCGGCTCCTGCGCCCCATGGAGGTCAAGGTGACCAGGCTTGCCTACGGTGTGCCCGTGGGCAGCCAGCTGGAATACGCCGATGAGGTGACCCTGTCCCGGGCCCTGGAAGGCAGACAGGAAATTTAAGATTGCATTAAAGCGAGGCTTTCCGCCTCGCTTTTTTCTGTCCTGTTTGCTATAATTAAAGAAAAGGGGTGACGGTTATGAAACATCAGGAAATCATCCGCATTGTTCCCGGGGCGAAAACGGCAGTGCTGTTCCTCCACGGCATCGTAGGTACTCCTAATCATTTTGTGGGGGGCGTACCCATTACGCAGTGGGTGCCGGAAGACTGGTCCTTTCACAATCTCCTGCTGCCGGGCCATGGAAAGACGGTGGAGGATTTTGCCGCCTCCAATATGAAGCAGTGGCGCTGCGCCGCCCGGCGGGCGTTCTGCTCGCTGGCAAAAACACATGAGCGGGTATACATTGTGGCCCACTCCATGGGAACCCTCTTTGCCATGGAACTGGCGGTGGATTTCCCGGATAAAATCCCTGCCCTGTTTCTGCTGGGGGTACCCCTGCGCCCCCATGTGGCTCCCTCCGCCATCAACGGTGCCCTGCGGCTGGCTTTGGGGATGCTGCGGCCGGGCTATCCCGAGTGCGCGATCGAGGAAGCCTGCGGCACCACACCCACCGAGAAACTGTGGAAATATATCCCCTGGCTGCCCCGGTTTCTGGAGCTTTTCGCCCAGATCGCCCGGACGGAGAAAAAGCTGGATCGGCTGACGGTTCCTACTGTCGCTTACCAGTCCCGGAAGGATGAGCTGGTGAATGGGTTATCTGCCAGAGCTTTGCGGAAATATCCGGTGGATGTACGGATCCTGGAAGAATCCACCCACTTCTACTATTCCCCGGAGGATACGAAGATTCTGCGGGATGCGTTCGAAACCCTGATTCTGGAGAAGTAACCATGAAACTGATATGTGAATTGACTGACAAAATCATTCTTGGACAGGAAGGTCGGTCGTCCAAGCCGCCCCGACTGACGGCTCGTGCAATCGTTCAAAACCGGGATGGGCATTATGCGGTCATGTATTCCGATAAATTCAAGCTTCACAGTCTGCCCGGCGGCGGTGTTGAGGATGGGGAAGACGTGTTATCAGCTTTGTGCAGAGAAGTGCTTGAGGAAACAGGATGTACTTGTGATCAGATCCGTGAACTCGGTATCATTCGTGAGAACCGCGGCTGCCAGGACTATACGCAGGAATCCTACTACTATGTGGTATATACCGAGCACTGTACGGATGCGCCAGCGCTGACTGATGCAGAGAAGGCCAGCAACACGACCGTTCAATGGTACACGTTCGATGATATGTGGAGGCTGATCCGCAATGTGCAGCATGATACGGTACAGCGGATGTATCTCCAGGCACGGGATGTTGCCGCATTAAAGGAATTTGCCGAAAACCATATGAAATGATAAGTAAAAGCAGCACCTTACCGGTGCTGCTTTTTGCTGGGGATCTGGGAAATGATAACGGCGCTGAACACCAGGATGGATCCCGTTAGCTCTGCCGGGGTCATCCGTTCGTGGAGGATCAGCCAGGCGCCGATGGCGGCGAAAACGGATTCCAGGCTCATGATGAGAGATGCCGGGGTGGGCTCCAGATCCTTCTGGCCCAGGATCTGCAGGGTGTAGGCAACGCCCATGCTGAGAACACCTGCGAAAACCAGTGCGCCCCAGTACTGCATCATATCCCACAGGGCAGGGGACTCGGCAATCATGAAGGGCAGGGACAGCACACCACAGAGAAAGGCCTGGATGCAGTTAAGTCGAACACCGTCCAGATCTGCGGCAAAACGGTCCACAATGGTGATCTGCACGGCAAAGGCCAGGGCGCAGCCCATGACCATCAGATCCCCCCTGTTGATCTGCGACACGCCGGCGGCGCTCAGCAGATACAGTCCCACCACCGCCGCGGCGATGGCGAGAATGGCCGGCAGGGGAGGACGCTGCCGGAAAAACAGGCCGCACACCGGCACCAGCACGATGTACATAGCGGTGATGAAGCCCGCCTTGCCTGCATCCGTATACACCAGGCCCACCTGCTGGAGGCTGGCCGCCACAAAGAGGGCCAGACCACACCACAGGCCTGTTTGCCAGAGTTTTCTGTTTGTCCACTCTGCGACAAAGGAGCGGCCTTTTGCCCTGTCGATGACGAAGGACACCGGTACCAGAAATCCAACCGCCAGAAAACAGCGCACCGCCTGAAAGGTAAAAGGGCCGATGGAGTTTCCCACGGACTGGGCGATGAAGGCAGAACCCCAGATCACCGTTGCAAGCAACAGCAGGAAAATGGATTTGATTTTCTTTTTGTTCATAATAATCACCGTCTCATACTTTACCATATTCTGATGGAATTTGCAAGATAGTTGCGGATGCGACGAATCAGTATTGCATTTTAGGCGTTTCGTGGTATAATTATTAAAACACCAATAAGGAGGATACCAATGGAAAATAAGAAGATCTGCTCCCGGGCAGATATTCCTGTGGAGGATACCTGGGCTCTGGAAGATATGTTTGCCAACGATGAGCTGTGGGAACAGGAACTGGAGACTGTGAAGGATGACCAGGAGAAGCTGGTATTCTACGCAGGAAAGCTCGCTTCCGGCGCTGAGATGCTGTATGATTTTCTGACACTTGTTGAGCAGGTGAATGTGAAGCTGGGCAATATCGGTAACTACTGCATCCGCAAGTCCGACCAGGACACGCGGGATTCCCATGCACAGGCCATGGTGGGCAAGTATTCCAGCTATACCACCGCCATTCGTGCCGCTTCCAGTTTTGAGACCCCTGAAATCATGGCCATCTCTGATGAGACCATGGAACAGTTTTATAAAGACTTCCCCAAGCTGGAACGTTTCCGCCGTTATCTGACGGATATGCGCCGCATGAAGGCCCACAGCCTGTCCGCCGCCGAGGAGCGCCTGCTGGCCGCTTCCCGGGAGATGGCAGACGCGCCCACTTCCATCTTTGGCGCTTTCAATAATGCCGACATTACTTTCCCTGACGCCATTGACAGCCAGGGCAATACACATCCTCTGACCAAGGGCTCCTTTGTGCCCCTGCAGAAAAATCCTGACCGTCAGCTTCGCAAGGATGCCTACGAAAAGCTGTACGACACCTGCGGCAATTTCCGCAACACTTCCGCTGCCATGCTCAACGCCCAGGGTAAGCAGCTGAAGTTCTACGCAGATGCCCGGCATTATGCTTCCGCCCTGGATGCGTCCCTGGACCGCACCAATGTGCCTACCTCCGTCTACCACAACCTCATCGAGGCTGTCCACCAGAATCTGCCCAAGCTGCACCGCTACATGAAGCTGCGCAAGAAGCTGATGGGTCTGGATGAGCTTCATGTGTATGATATCTATATGCCTATCCTGGCTGACCTGGACAAGCAGATTCCCTTCGCTGAGGCCAAGGAGACTGTTTACGAGGGCCTGGCCCCTCTGGGTGACGACTACCGCGCCATCATCAAGGAAGGCTTCGAGAACCGCTGGATCGACGTCTATGAGAATCCCGGCAAGCGGGGCGGCGCCTACTCTGCCGGTGCGCGGGTCCATCCCTATGTGCTGCTCAACTATAACGGCGGCCTCACCGGTCAGTTCACCCTGGCCCATGAAATGGGTCACGCTGCCCATTCCTACCTGTCCAACAAGACGCAGAATCCCATCGACTCCAACTATGTCATTTTCGTTGCCGAGGTGGCTTCCACCTGCAATGAGGCACTGGTCATGGAGTATCTGCTGAGCAAAACCACTGATAAGAAAGAGCGGGCATACCTGATCAACCACTTCCTGGAGAAGTTCCGCACCACCCTGTGCCGCCAGACGATGTTCGCCGAGTTTGAGCGGTTCATGGGCGATGTGGTCAACAAGGGTGGTACCCTGACTGCAGACATGCTCTGCGCCGAATACAAGCGGCTGAATGAGCTGTATTACGGCCCCGACCTGGTGGTGGATGACCGGATCGCGCTGGAGTGGGCCAGAATTCCTCATTTCTACTACAATTACTACGTCTTCCAGTACGCCACCGGCTATTCCGCCGCCATTGCCCTGTCCCGCCAGATCCTGGAGGAGGGCGAGCCTGCTGTGAAGCGTTACCTGAATTTCCTTTCCTCCGGCCGCAGTAAGAGCCCCATTGAGCTGCTGAAGGATGCTGGCGTGGATATGACGACTCCGGCTCCTGTCAACGACGCCCTGGCTCTCTTCGGTGAGTTGCTGGATGAGATGGAACGGCTGATGGAGGACTGAATGGAACCCCGCCTGTTTATTCCCACCCTGCACACCTTCGCCATGAACAATATCTTCACCGGCTCCTGCGGCCTGTTTCGCTTCCGTGCAAAGCCCAATGTGGTCATGAAGACCCCCAAGGAAGTGGACTTTGACCAGAGCACCATTTTCGTCGAATACTGGCACGGCCTGTTCTGCTACGAAAAGAGTGAGATGGAGGGCAGCGAGACCTTCCCCCTGACGGATCAGGGCAGAGAAGATATGGTCGCCTGGCTGGAAAGCAAAATATGAAAAATGCCGCTGCTTATTGACAGTGGTTCGTAAAACATTAACAGAGGCCAGGCACTTTAATTGTGCCTGGCCCCTTTGTGTTATCAAATCAGATGGCAATAGCTACGTATAGAAGTGTGCCATTGTTTGGCATATAAATACCGTCTAATCTGCTAAAGATTTTAGTAAAGTACCAATGCGCTCCGTGCAGTCCGCCTCTCGCGTTCCTTTCTTTCGCCAATCGTCAGAAAGAGGAAAATAGATCTTGTCGTTTGCTGTCTTCCCCAAGTCCCATGCTCCATTTTCGTTCTTATTATCAATCAACCAATTTGCGACAAATTCCAGTTTATATCTTGCAAACTGATATTCAGCAAGCAGCTCAATTGCTCCAAGATAACGGCTTGCATCTCTGCTTTCAAAACAATTGGGCAACTGTGCCAGTCTTTTATCATATACGTAATATATGCCGCCTTCTTTATTCAGAACATAGTCTACAAGGGCGATCTCTGTTTCTTCATCCAAACAGCCTCTTAACATTGAGATAGGATAAAAGCTTACAAAGTCAATCAATCTTCCTCCGCTGGGCTTAATACCCCATGTATCCCGATATGCTGCAACATATTCTTTAGGGTTATAGATACCGCCTGCAAAAGCATAGGATATTATACTTGTCCATTGATTTGCAACTTTGTTGGCATTTGCGTTATCTAAAGTGAACCGTCTGATCCAGGTAGCCAAGATCATTGATGAGAAGATGTCCCAATCGTGTGATTTTTCCCGCCGGTCTGGGATTGCCCTTTTTCCGGACAGACAATCATCCATGTACGAAACAGCCTTTTGAATGCACGCATCTTCCATTGTGTATCCAAGCCGCTCAAGACGGCGTAGTGCCTGCTCTGTTGTGATGGGTGAATTATAAAACTGCGACAATGAATGGAACCATCCCCATTTCCCATCATCCTCCTGTAATGCGATGATACTTCTTGCCCATTTACCATCTTTGTACATTCTGATTCCTCCATAAACGCGGTGTTTTATGTTTTAATCATATCCTACATTATCTATCAATACAAGAAAAACTACGGTAACCTTCGTTGCCGTAGTTTTACTGTTTGACGAACACCCGCCTATGCAGCGGCATTTTTACATTTGTGGTTATCGGCTTTAATCAGCACGACACCAGATGTTGTAATTGGTTCTCTTTATTGGACAATTTGTCGAGTATACTGACACCAAAGGATGGTGTTGGAAATGTCCAAGAAAAAGATGCTGAGCTTTACCCGGTTTAT
>JAFTVM010000029.1 GCA_017465745.1 Oscillospiraceae bacterium | reverse complement strand
GCAGGCGGCTCGGAGGGAGTGTCCTTCTGACGATGCGACACTCCCCCAGTCACGGCTTACGCCGTGCCAGCCCCCTCAGAGAGGGGGCCAAGACTTTCGTCGATAACTTTGCTTATTAAACCCGATAACCTAAATTGTAGTATATCGTTCCGTTAAACAACGCCAATGCAGGGCGGGGTCATGACCCCGCCGATCAGGTTGCGTGATTTCCAGAGTAATAGTCATGAAATATGGTCACAATTACAAGGAATCCAGCAAATCCCAAACTGTTATGGGGGCGGCGCGGTCATGACCGCGCCCTACATTGGCGTATCCAAACTGAACGATAAACTACAATTTGAACATCGCCCTTGTCCCGGTATTTCTGTATCGATTGCACAAAACAAAGCGAAACTTTTTACCTTATTCCGTCGAAATCCCAACTTCTCCTTGCGTTTGCTCACTGAATCAGTTATACTGTATCCATACAAGAATGGAGGGACAGCGTTATGAATCATAAAACCAACTTTACCGATGAACAGCTCCGCTATCTGCGGCTGCTGTCCAAGCAGTACCCCACCGTCCGGGACGCCAGCAAGGAGATCATCAAACTCAGCGCCGTCCTGAACCTGCCCAAGGGCACCGAGCATTTCATGTCCGACATCCACGGCGAGTACGAGGCCTTCTTCCACATCTTCAACTCCTGCTCCGGTGAGGTGAAGTCCAAGGTCGAAGAGCTGTTCGGCAACACCCTGCCCCGCCGGGAACGCAACGAACTGGCCACCCTGATCTACTACCCCGCCGCCAAGCTGGCCCTGGCCGCCCAGGAAAATGAGGATATCGACGACTGGTACCGGATCATTCTCCACCGCCTGGTGCAGGTCTGCCGCTACGTCTCCGGCAAGCATACCCGGGACTGGGTCCGCCGCCTGATGCCCGAGGCCTACGCCGACGTCATCGACGAGCTGCTGTACACCCAGACCAGCGAGGGCGCCCAGCGTACCTTCTACGACGACATCATCAGCACCATCGTCTCCATCGAACAGGCCGGTCCCGTCATCGAGGCCATCTGCACCACCATCAAGCGCCTGACCGTGGAGCATATGCACATTGTCGGCGACATTTTCGACCGCGGCCCCCGTGCCGACATCGTCATGGACTCCCTGATGGCCTCCACCAGTGTGGATATCCAGTGGGGCAACCACGACATCCTGTGGATGGGCGCCGCCGCCGGCAGCCGGGCCATGGTGGCCATTGTCCTGAGCAACGCCATCCACTACAATAATATCGACGGCATCGAGACCGGCTACGGCATCTCCCTGCGTCCCCTGTCGGTGCTGGCCAACGAGGTCTACGACCACTGCGACACCCACCGTTTCAAGGTCACCATCAACGGCCCCGACGCCGACCAGTACACCGAAAAGGACCGGCTCCTGTCCGCCCGGATGTACAAGGCCATCACCGTGATCCTCTTCAAGCTGGAGGGGCAGATGATCATGCGCCGGCCTGAATTCGGCATGGACGACCGGCTGCTGCTGGATAAGATCGACTATGAAAACCAGTCCATCACCATCGGCGGCGTTACTTACCATCTGGATGACTGCGACCTGCCCACCGTGGATCCCGCCGATCCCTACAAGCTCACTGCCGAGGAAGAGAACGTCATCGACCAGCTGGCCGAGTCCTTCCGCCATTCCGAGAAGCTCCAGCGGCATATCCGCTTCCTGTACTCCAAGGGAAGCCTCTACAAGATCTACAACGGAAACCTGCTGTTCCACGGCGCCATCCCCATGACCGCCGATAAGCAGCTGATGGAATTCACCATCGGCGGCAAGGCGCGCCGCGGCAAGGAGTTCCTGGACTATGCCGACAAGTCCGCCCGCCAGGCCTACTACGCCAAGCGCGGCACCCCCGAGTGGCAGTTCGGTCTGGACTTCCTGTGGTGGCTGTGGTGCGGCCGCAACAGCCCCATCTTCGGCCGCGACCGGATGACCACCTTCGAGCGCCGCCTCATCGCCGACGAGAGCGCCTGGACCGAGCCGAAGAATCCCTACTACACCCACTATAACGATGTGGATGTGGTGGATATGATCCTGGCGGAGTTCGGCCTCCACGGCCCCCACTGCCACATCATCAACGGTCATGTGCCCGTCAAGACCAAGAAGGGCGAGAGTCCCCTGAAGGCCGGCGGCAAGCTCATCGTCATCGACGGCGGCTTCTGCAAGGCATACCAGAAGACCTCCGGCATCGCCGGCTACACCCTGATCTACAACTCCCACAATTACCGCATCGTCTCCCACCAGCCCTTCGACGGCAAGGAGAACGCCATCACCCTCAACCACGACATCGACAGCTACTCCGTGGTCTTTGAGACCCTGGAGCGGCAGGCCAAGATCGCCGACACCGACCGTGGCGCCCAGCACCAGTCCCATGTGGATGACCTGAAGATGCTGCTGGCAGCCTACCGCGACGGCGTGGTGGCAGAGGATCACAAGTAAGGACATAAAGAAAAGGACCGGGCGCTGCCCGGTCCTTTCTGTTTGCAGGTCGGGGACATGGAATTCAAATTTTAGTTTAGGTTATCGGCTTTAGTAAGCATCGGCGCGCAAGCGCCCTTGCCTCCCTCTCTGAGGGAGGTGGGCCGCCGCAGGCGGCTCGGAGGGAGTGTCCTTCTGACGATGCGACACTCCCCCAGTCACGGCTTACGCCGT
>JAFTVM010000028.1 GCA_017465745.1 Oscillospiraceae bacterium | reverse complement strand
TCCCGCACTGCCAATACATCTGCCATTTGATAACACCCCTTTGCCAATTTCTCAAATAGCTTACCCTCAGCTATTCGAGTTTTGGGATATTATCTCATATCTCCCGTGAGGTTGCTAGGTATGCGGTTATTAAGCGCTTACTTTCTTTTTGCCTGCGAGTGTCCACCGGACACTCGCGATGGCAAGACAATACTTGGCCTACCCAGAAAGATAAGTAACGCCAACATAAAAGACCACAACTAAAAGGTAGCGGCTTTCTTTTTGCCTGCGAGTGTCCACCGGACACTCGCGACGGCAAGACAATACTTGGCCTACCCAGAAAGATAAGTAACGCCAGCATGAAAGACCACAACTGAAAGGTTGCGGCTTCTTTGTATATTATCCAGCAAAAGGGAGGACGACAATGAAAGACATTATTTTCAAAAAGGACGAGTATATTTTTTCTTATCGTGTTGGTGCTGTGCTGATCCATGATGGAAAGATATTACTCCAGAAAGTTCCCCATGATGATGGTTTTGCCTTTCCGGGAGGGCACGTAGCCTTTGGAGAAACCTCCGATGTGGCGTTATGCAGAGAGATCAAAGAGGAACTCCATGCGGATATTCGGATCGAAAGGCTGTTGATGGTTGGCGAGAATTTTTGCCCCTGGGGGAATTTGCCTTGCCAGCAGATTAATCTGTTTTATTTGGTTTCACTTTGCGATGCTACACAAATTCCGCAGAATGGAACATTCAAAGCGTACGATGAGATGGGTGGCATTCGAACTGATTTAGAGATGTGCTGGGTATCCATGGATGATCTACCTCAGATCAAACTCTATCCGGTTGAAACCAAAGAAATTATATTGAGCATGCCGGATGAAATTTCCTACTTTGTGCATCATCCTTAAATATCCGTAAAGACCGTACTCGCAGCAGTGCGGTCTTTTATTATAAATTTCAAGAAAGTTTTGCATAATATCTCTTCTCTCAATTCGGTCTATATAGGTGAAAGGACCTTTCAGTAAACATATCCTGATTATCCGGGTAGCGCTGTTGAGGCACACTATGTCCGCGACGGCATCGGATATGGGCTGAGCGTCTACCCGACTGAGGACGACAACGGCGATCCGCTGCGCATGATCCAAAGGCATCTGAAAGATATTGGATAAAACTCAAAGCTCCGGCCATGGCCGGGGCTTTTTCCGTTCAATTGCGTCATATTTCTTGCATGAATATCCATCTTATGCTATAATTTCTAAAATACATAAAGGGAGGCTTCCTTATGAAATTTCAGATCGATATGGACTATTTGCTGGACTGTTTCCGGCGGCTGGTGGATACGCCCAGCCCTGTGGGATATTATCCGCTGCTGAACCCGGTTCTGGAGGAGATGGCGGAACCTTTTGGCTGCAGCGTCACCTATGACCGCCGGGGTACTCCCTACATCACCCTGGATGGCGAGGACAACAGCAGGACCGTCCTGGTGGGCGCCCACGCGGATACCATCGGTCTGATCGTCCGCCGGGTGGACGCCAACGGTATGATCCGCGTACGGCAGCTGGGCGGCGTCAATTACGGCAGCCTGGAAGGGGAGACCGTCACTGTCCATACCCGGGACGGCCGCCGCTATACCGGCCTCCTTGCCTGTCAGTCCCATTCTGTCCATGTTTTTGACGATGCCCGGACACTGCCCAGGGATGAAAATACCATGGTCGTGATCCTGGATGAAAAGATCTCCTCCAAGGAGGACGTCTACGCAATGGGCATCCGCAACGGTGATTTTGTCTCCATCGAGCCTCGCTGTCAGGTGACGGAGAACGGCTACCTGAAGTCCCGCTTCATCGACGACAAGGCGGCCATTGCCTGCTGCTTCACCATGCTGAAATATCTGCATGAGAACGGTCTGAAGCCCAAGTACCGCACCATGCTGGCGTTCCCCTACAACGAAGAGATCGGCTTCGGCGGAACCTATGTGCCCGAAGAGGTCAGCGAGTACGTGGCCATCGACATCGGTCTCATCGGCCCTGACTACGAGGGCGACGAGTACAAGGTCAGCATCTGCGTCAAGGACAAGGCGTCTCCCTACGACTATGATCTGACCACCCGGCTGGTGGAATATGCCGAGAAGGCGGGCTGCGACTATGCTTTGGATGTGTTCTACCGCTACGGAACCGACGGTACTGCCGCCCTGCGGGCCGGTAATAATGTGCGTTCTGCTGCCTTTGGCATGGCGGTCTATTGCAGCCACGGCATGGAGCGCACCCATGTGAAGGGGCTGGAGAATACCATGAACCTGCTGCTGGCTTATGTGCTGGATCTGTAAGTTGATCAACAGGGCGGCTTCGGCCGCCCTTAAAATTTATATAAAAAATATGAAATTCACTATTGACAAATGAATCTGGAAGTGTTAATATATCAAAGTCAGCTCCACGGAGCTTGATTATAAAAAGATGGGCCAAGAACCCATCCATACGAGTTGGTGTTGATTGCGATGAGGGTCCACCTGTTCCCATCCCGAACACAGAAGTTAAGCTCATTTGCGCCGACAATACTTGGCGGGTGACTGCCCGGGAAGATAGGTAACGCCAACATACGAGCCAGCAATGGTTCTCTGCCTGCAAGTGTCCACCGGACACTTGCGACGGCAGGACAATACTTGGCCTACCCGGGAAACCAGGTAAAGCCAACACAAATATTCCCCCTTAGCTCAGTCGGTAGAGCGACGGACTGTTAATCCGCAGGTCGTTGGTTCAAGTCCAACAGGGGGAG
>JAFTVM010000072.1 GCA_017465745.1 Oscillospiraceae bacterium | reverse complement strand
GCAGATCCATCGCTGCAAAAAAGAACCGCACAGGCATCTGCCTGTGCGGTTTTCGGTTTGGTTAGCCCTCGCCGGCGCTGGGTTCCTCCACAGGGGGATCGACAGGCGTCTCGCTGGGTTCTTCTTCGGTGTGTCCGTCGGTGGGGGCCTCAGGGAGCGTCTCGCTGGGCTTTTCGGGGGTCGTTTCCGTCGGAGTCTCGCTGGGAGTCTGGGTCGGTGCCTCGGTGGGCTTCTCAGTGGGCGCTTCGGTAGGCTTCTCGGTGGGTCTCTCGGTGGGCTTTTCTGTGGGCTTCTCGGTGGGCTTTTCCGTGGGCTTCTCAGTGGGTGCCTCGGTGGGCTTCTCCGTGGGTTTATCCACGATCTTAACGATGATCTTGTTGCGGGAATTGTAGTTGGAGGTGGCCTCGTACTCGCGGGAGATCAGTTTGCCGGTGGAGTCATCGTACTTACAGCGGTAGGTGATGACCTTCTTGCCGGTGTAGGCGCTCTGAATGACCTCGCCGTCCGTGTAGCCCTCGGCCTTGGCCTCCTTGGCGGTCATTTCCTTGTACTCGGTGGTGTAATTGGTGGTGCTGACCACTTCGTATTCCATCTTCACGTAGTAGCTCTTGGTATCGGTGCCCAGGATTTTCACGGTCAGTGCGCCGCCGGAAGCGGTGGCGACGATCTTGATAGGATACTTGGTGTTGTTGGTGAAGCTGAAGTGGGGGCCGCCCCAGCTGACGGTGGCGTCCATACCCAGGGGCATGTAGCTGGAAACGTAGCCGTGGGCTGTACGGGTGTTGATCTTCATATCGGCCAGCAGGGAAGCGTAGTACAGGGTGGAGGACACCTGGCAGATACCGCCGCCGATCTCATCGACGGTCTTGCCGCCCACGTAGGCGGGGGCGGGCTTGAAGCCCCGGGCTGCGGTGCGCTGGCCGACGGTGGAGTTGTAGTCGAACTTCTCACCGGGCATCAGGATGGTGCCGTTGATGAACTTGGCAGCCAGCTTGATGTTGGTGCTGCGGTTGGGCTCGGAGGAGTAATAGGTGGTGGACTTGCCCAGAACATCACCGAACAGACCGCCGGTCTGGCCATTGTTGCCGCTCCCCGCATCCACATTCAGGTCGGCGGAGAGAACCTGGGGAACCACATAAGTAAAGGGGATCTCCAGAGTCTGGTCGAATTCTGCCTCGGCGATCAGGGCCTTGGCGGCTTCCAGATCGAAGGTGTAGCCATAGGTCTCGGGGGTGACGGTGATCTCACTGCCGTTCTTGGTGAAGGCGGCATCCACAGCCTCGGTGCAGTGCTCAGCCACCAGAGGCTCCAGGTCGATGACGGCGGGCAGGGTCTCGGTGGGCACTGCATCGCAGGTGACCAGGAACTCATTGTTGCCGTAGGCCTCGATGATCCGATCGTAGAGGCCCTCCATGTCGATGGTGCGGCCGGGGTTGCCGGTGTAGACCACGATGGTCTGGCAGGGGGTCTCGGCCTTGTAGTTCTCGGCGTCCAGAGCGGGGCGCTCGCCCTCGATGGTGACGGAGGCGTCGGCGTATTCGGAGGAATGTGCCTGCTCATAGGCGTCCAGCTGAGACTGGATGTAATCCGTGTCCAGGGTCAGGTAATCGTGCAGACCCAGGAAAAGCTCAACATTTTCGGCATTCTGCCGGGCGGTGTAATTCTCATCCCAGGTGCCGCTGCGGCCGTAGTTATAGGCGTCGCTGATCATCCGGTCGATGTCCAGGGCGGCACCGGTATCCGCGGGGGACAGGCGGATCTCGCCATCGGGGAACTGAACCACCATATCCTCATACGGATAGGTCAGGTCAGTCTGGCGCTCCACCAGAACCTTGGCCTCTTCCGGGGTCTTGCCGCCGATGTTGACATCGCCCACGTACACGTTGGGCAGGATCAGGCCGTCATCAGCGAAATAGGTAAAGTAGCCCCACACGCAGCCGGCGATCAGAGCCAGCGCCACGGCGGCGCACACGCAGATCAGGATGATCTGATTTCTGCTAGGAGTTGTCTTCATGACAATCATCCCCTCTCTTCTCATATTCAGGTTTTATTGTACCACAGATTCTGGCAATTGCAATGGGTTACCATAATCTTATTCTTTAAGCTTTTGTGAACCGTCCCAAATGCTCGATGAACACCCTGGACTGCTTCAGGCTGTCGGGACCCTTCGCAAGCTTCAGCTTCAGGGTGGGCTCCTTGGCGGCGGCCACGAAGACGATACGGTTTTTGTAATCGGGGTCGGCGCAGATGGCGCTGACGGCGTCAAAATCCAGGTTCACCAGGGTAAACAGCACATCGCCGCCCTTCTGCTTGATGTCCCGGATGCCGAGCCTGCGGGCATTGGCACGCAGCAGGGCCACATCGATCAGGTTGAGGACGCCTCTGGGGGGCTCGCCGTAGCGGTCGACGATCTCATCCAGCAGGTCGTCGGCATCCTCCTGACTGCGGATCGCCGCCATGCGGCGGTACAGATCCATCCGCTCCTCGCCCCGGACAACATAGTGCTTATCCACGTTGGCGGTGATGTTCAGGTCAGCGGTGCAGTCGGGGGCCTTGGGGGCCTCGCCCTTTTCTTCCAGCACGGCCTCGTCCAGCAGCTTCAGATACATGTCGTAGCCCACGCTCTGCATGTGTCCGGACTGCTCGGAGCCCAGCAGATTGCCGGCGCCGCGGATCTCCAGGTCTCGCATGGCGATCTTGAAGCCGGAGCCGAATTCGGCGAAGTCCCGGATGGCGGAAAGCCGCTTTTCGGCAATTTCAGACAGCTGTTTGTCAGGCTTGTAGGTGAAGTAGGCGTAGGCGTGACGGGTGGAGCGTCCCACGCGGCCGCGCAGCTGATGCAGCTGGGAAAGGCCGAAGCGGTCGGCGTTTTCGATGATCAGGGTGTTGGCGTTGGGGATATCCAGGCCGGTCTCGATGATGGTGGTGCACACCAGCACGTCGATCTCGCCGTCGGCCATGGCGTGCATCACATCGCCCAGGGCTTCCTCACCCATCTGACCGTGGGCAACGGCCACCCGCAGGCCGGGGATCCGGCGCACCATGGCGGAGGCCACCTGGTCGATGGTCTCAACACGGTTGTGCAGGTAATAGACCTGACCGCCACGCTCGATCTCCCGGCGGATGGCGTCGTCGACGATGGCGTTGTTGTGCTCCATGACGAAGGTCTGTACCGGGTAGCGGTCGGCAGGGGGTTCTTCCAGAGTGGACATGTCCCGGATGCCGGACAGTGCCATGTTCAGTGTCCGGGGGATGGGGGTTGCGGACAGGGTCAGCACGTCCACGCCCTTGGAGATCTCCTTCAGGCGCTCCTTGTGGCTGACGCCGAAGCGCTGCTCCTCGTCGATGATCAGCAGACCCAGATCCTTGTATTCGATGGACTTCTGCAGCAGCTTGTGGGTGCCGATGATCAGGTCGACGGAGCCGGCCCGCAGATTGGAGACAGTCTTGCGCTGCTGGGCGGTGGTGCGGAAGCGGCTGAGGACGTCGATATTGACGGGGAAGCCGCGGAACCGGGACACGGCGGTCTGGTAGTGCTGCTGGGCGAGCACCGTGGTGGGGACCAGGATCGCCGCCTGCTTGCCGTCCATGATGGCCTTCATCACAGCGCGCAAAGCGACTTCCGTCTTACCGAAGCCCACGTCGCCGCACAGGAGCCGGTCCATGGGGATGGGAGACTCCATATCGTGCTTGATATCGGCGATTGCCCGCAGCTGGTCGTCAGTTTCGGGGTAGGGGAAATTGTCCTCAAATTCCTGCTGCCAGGGGGAGTCGGCAGCGAAGGCGAAGCCCTCCTGCCGCTTGCGGGCGGCATAGAGCTTGATGAGGTCCGCGGCCATATCCCTGGCGGCTTTCTTGGCCTTAGCCTTGGTTTTCTGCCAGGCGTCGGAGCCGATCTTATTGAGCCGGACGTTGGAGTCCTCACCGCCGCCGCCGATGTATTTGCCGATGAGGTCCAGCTGGGTGGCGGGGACGAAGAGGGTGTCGCTGCCCTGGTAGGCGATCTTGATATAGTCCTTGACGGCACCGTCCACCCGGATCTGTTCCATGGCGATAAAACGGCCGATGCCGTAATTTTCGTGGACCACCAGATCACCGGGGGTCAGGTCTGTGAAGGAGTTCAGCTTCTGTCGGTTGGTGGAGCCGGACTTTTTGGGGGCGGCTTTCCGCTTGGGCTCGCTGCGGGCGATGAGCTGACCCTCCGTCAGCACCGCCAGACGGGAGGCAGGGTATTCCATACCGAAGGGCAGGGTGCCCTCACACAGCAGGATCTGGCCCGCTTTGGGCATGGTGGTCAGGGGAATGCAGATGAAGGAGGAAAGGCCCTTGGCGCTGAGCATCTCCTGCAGCAGCTCCGCTCTCCGGCGGGTGCCGCAGAGGACCAAACTGCCGAATTCATTTTTCTGGTAGTGCTGGAGGTCGCTGGCGGCGGTGTCCAGGTTGCCGCCGTAGCTGGGCAGCTGTTTGGCGGTCAGGGGCAGCAGATGCCTGGGGGGATTTTCCTCGGGGTAGGAGGTGCCGCCGAAGGCGTCGAAATAGACGATGCTGCGGCCGGTGAGACCGCCGCAGAAATCCTCCCACTGGGCGACAAAATCGCACAGCTCGCCGGCCAGCAGGCCGCCCTGGAGCAGGCTGTCCAGCTGCATGCCCACCTCATCGGCGCGGGTGCGGGCGGCCCGGCGCAGGTTGCCCTGGTCGCAGACGGCGATGACGGCGTCTGCGGGGATAAAGTCCATGGCGGTGGCCATTTCGGGATAAATCAGAGCCATGTACCGGTCCGATGCCGGATTCTGAAGCCGGTTTTCATATTTTTCCAGGTCCTTGGACAAGGTGGAGATCAGGGCCTCATTGATATTCCTGCGGCGCTTCTGCCGGGAGATCAGGGTCTGGATATCCTTACACAGTCCCTCGATGCCGCCGGGGTGGAGCATGGGCTGGGTCTCGCCCACGGGCAGCAGCAGAGCCTGCTCGATGTTCTCGGTGCGCCGCTGGGTCTCGGGATCGAAATAGCCCATGGTGTCCAGCTCGTCGCCGAAGAACTCGGCGCGGACGGGCTTGTCGGCGGCGGGGGAGAAGATATCCACGATGCCGCCGCGGACGGCGAACTGGCCGGGGCCCTCCACCATGCCGCAGCGGCTGTAGCCGGCGGCGGTCAGGCGGCCCAGCAGTTCCTCCAGGGGATATTCCACGCCCACTTCCAGCCGGAAGGCGGCGCTGAGCAGGACGCTGCGGGGCATGGTGCGCTGGCTCAGGGATTCCCAGGTGAAGATCTGCAGCCTGGTCCGGCCGCTGGCCAGGTCATAAAGCTGGCGCAGCCGCTTCTGCTCCCAGGAGCGGGAAACAACTGCCGCATCGTAGAGTGTCAGTTCCCGGTGGGGCAGGATGGGCGCCGTTTCGCCCAGGAAGCTTTTCAGCTCCTCCTGGAGCCGCTTGGCGGCGATGTCATCCTGAACGATGACCACCAGAGGGGCGGCATGCTCGTTGTGAAGTCCCGCGATCAGGTGGGAGCGGTTGATCTGGCCGATGCCGGTGACGGCGGCGCTTTCCCTGCGCGCCAGTGCTTTCAGCAGGACGTTGTATTCGGGTATGGTTTTCAGACAGGACAGGAGTTTTTCCATAAGATAAACCTCAATGATGGGGTGGGTAGTGCGGATGCGTGGACTTTTCGCTCCACGCAGCAACGCGGAAAGAGGTGTTTGGGTACCCCTTTCCGTGTCGAATTGACAATATTCAGCTTTTGCCGTTGTAGCGGTTGGCAGCCTCGGGAACGCCGTGGTCGATGATGGCGAGAGCTGCCTCACCCGCCCATTTCAGGGAATTTGCCAGGGCCTTTTCCTCCTGAGCGGTGAAGGTGGACAGCACCCAGTCGGCAAGCTCAAAATCGGGATGGGGCTTGGCGCCGACGCCGATCTTCACCCGGGGGAAGGCCTGGGAGCCGACTTCCGCGATGATGGACTTGATGCCGTTGTGGCCGCCGGCGGAGCCTTCGGCCCGGACACGGAGTCGGCCGGGCACCAGGGAGATGTCGTCGAACATGACGATGATCCGCTGGGGGGGAATGTTGAAGTAAGCGCTCAGCTGCAGCACGCTGCGCCCCGAAAGATTCATGAAGGTCTGGGGCTTTAAGAGCATCAGCTTTTTGCCGCCCCAGGTGGTCTGGCCGTACAGGCCCTGGTATTTCATCCGGTCGATCTTGCAGCCCAGCTGGTCAGCCAGCAGGTCAATGGCCCGGAATCCGGCATTGTGGCGGGTCTTCTCGTATTCCCGGCCGGGATTGCCAAGACCCACGATGAGCCAGGTTTCGTTATTCTTGTTAAGCATAGTTACCTCAGAACAGGTCGGCAATGGAGGTGCCGCCGTGGATGTGGGCGATGGCCCGGGCAAAAATGGGGGCCACGTTGAGCTGGACGATCTTATTGCTGGGGGTGTTGCGCTCCAGGGGGATGGTGTTCAGCAGCACCAGCTCCCGGATGGGGCTGTCCTCAATGCGCTCCAGGGCGGGGCCGGAGAGAACGCCGTGGGTGGCGCAGGCGTACACGGCCCTGGCGCCGCCGATCTCCACCAGCGCCTTCGCGGCGTTGCACAGGGAACCGGCGGTGTCCACCATGTCGTCATAGAGGATGCAGGTCTTGTCCCGGACATCGCCGATGACGTTCATGACCTCGCAGACATTGGCCTTCTGGCGGCGTTTGTCCACAATGGCCAGGCCCATGTGGACCTTGCTGGCGAAGGTGCGGGCGCGGCTGACAGAGCCGACGTCGGGGGAGACCACCACGAAATCATCGTGGTTGAATTCCTCCTCGGGGAATTTATTCATATAGTATTGAACAAAGGTGGGGCAGCCCAGCAGGTGGTCCAGGGGGATATCGAAGAAGCCCTGGATCTGGGGGGCGTGGAGATCCATGGTCAGGATCCGGTCCGCGCCTGCGGCGGTGAGCATATTGGCCACCAGCTTGGCGGAGATGGGATCCCGGGACTTGGCCTTGCGGTCCTGGCGGGCGTAGCCGAAGTAGGGGATGACGGCGGTGACCCGGCCGGCAGAAGCACGGCGGCAGGCGTCGATGAGGATCAGAAGCTCCATGAGCCGGTCGTTGACGGGCTTGCAGGTGGAGGCGATCAGGTAAACATCGCAGCCGCGGACGGTCTCGTCGATGGATACGGCGACCTCTCCGTCGGCAAAGGTCTTCAGGGTGCAGCGGCTGATGGGCAGACCCAGCTCGGAGCACAGGGATTTGGTGAATTCCCTGCAGGCGTTGCCGTAGAAGACCTTGATATTGGTACCGTAGGTTAACATGATATCATAAACCTCTCTTTATCGTATCTGTCGTGAAAGATGGTATGACAGTAATTTTCCGACGGTATTATATCATCCGGATATTGCCGTTGGCAATATCCGCCGTGGGAAAATTGCTAACAAAAAATACAGAAAAAATAGGAATGTTTCCGGCAAATAGTCTATATTCCCGGAAAATGAAGGGTTCATAAGTGCGAAAAAAGAAAAACGGACAGAACATTCCGGGGTAAGCGAAATTTTGTTTGCATTTTCTCTTGTAGTGGGGACCGGTTTATGGTATAATATATGGACGAAAAACTGCAAAAAGGTTGGTGACGTATATGAATGACAAGATCCGCATCCAGGGGGCGCGGGAGAACAACCTGAAGAATATCGACCTGACCATCCCCCGTGACAAGCTGGTGGTCTTTACGGGCCTCAGTGGCTCCGGCAAGTCCAGCCTTGCCTTTGATACCATCTACGCCGAGGGCCAGCGGCGGTATGTGGAGAGCCTTTCCTCCTACGCCCGCCAGTTCCTGGGCCAGATGGACAAGCCTGACGTGGATTCCATCGACGGCCTTTCCCCGGCCATTTCCATCGACCAGAAGACCACCTCCAAGAATCCCCGTTCCACCGTGGGTACGGTCACTGAAATTTATGACTACCTGCGCCTGCTGTGGGCCCGGGTGGGCATTCCCCACTGCCCCAAGTGCGGCAAGGAGATCTCCCGCCAGACCATCGATCAGATCGTGGACCGGGTGGAGGCCCTGGGCACGGGCACAAAATTCATCGTCCTGTCTCCCGTGATCCGGGGCAAGAAGGGCGAGCATGTGAAGGTTTTCGAGGACGCCCGGAAGCAGGGCTTCGTCCGTGTCCGGGTGGACGGTATCCTGTATGACCTGACAGAGCAGATCAAGTGCGAGAAGAACAAAAAGCACAATATCGATCTTGTGGTGGACCGGCTGGTGCTGAAAGACGGTCTGCGCCGCCGCCTGACGGATTCCATCGAGACCGCCTGCGCCCATTCCGGGGGCCTTGTGACCATCGAGCTGCCCGCAACAGGGGAGGAACTGAGCTTTTCCCAGAACTACGCCTGCGAGGACTGCGGTATCTCCATGACAGAGCTGGAGCCGCGGATGTTCTCCTTCAATAATCCCGCCGGCGCCTGCCCCTCTTGTACGGGCCTGGGCTTCCGGCTGGTGGCGGACCCCGATCTGGTGATCCCCGACAAGAGTAAGTCCATTCTGGAGGGCGCCATCCAGGCCTCCGGCTGGCAGTCCGCCCGGACGGATTCCATTTTCCGGATGTATTTTGAGGCCCTGGCCCAGAAGTACCACTTCTCCCTGAGCGTGCCCTTCTCTGAGCTGCCCAGGGAGGCTGTGGATGTGATCCTCTACGGCACCAAGGGCGAGAAACTGAAGATGACCTACAACCGGGGCAACGGTATGGGCGTGCTGGAACAGCCCTTTGAGGGTATTATGAACAATATCAGCAGGCGCTATCGGGAGACCCAGTCCGACGCCGCCCGGAAGGAGCTGGAGGAGTGCATGGCTACGGCTCATTGTCCCCAGTGCGGCGGCGACCGCCTCTCCGATATTGCCCGGGCAGTCACCGTGGGCGGCATCGGCATCATGGATTTCTGCCGCATGAGTATTGCGAAGGAGTTGGAATTCATCGATAACCTCCACCTGGAGGGCAATATGGCCACGGTTGCCGATCAGATCCTCCGGGAGATCCGTTCCCGGCTGAAATTCCTGACGGATGTGGGCCTGAGCTACCTGACCCTGTCCCGTGCCGCGGGCACCCTGTCCGGCGGCGAGAGCCAGCGCATCCGCCTGGCCACCCAGATCGGCTCTTCCCTGATGGGCGTGCTGTATATTCTGGACGAGCCCTCCATCGGCCTGCACCAGCGGGACAATGACAAGCTGCTGGCCACATTGAAGCACCTGCGGGACATCGGCAATACGCTGATCGTGGTGGAGCATGACGAGGACACCATGCGTGCCGCCGATTTCATCGTGGATGTGGGTCCCGGGGCCGGCAGCCGGGGCGGCGAGATCGTGGAGGCGGGCACTCTCGATGAGATCATCGCCAATCCCCGCTCTGTCACGGGCCAGTATCTGTCCGGTGCGAAGAAGATCCCTGTTCCTGCTGCCCGCCGCACCGGCAACGGCAATACGCTGTCCGTCCGGGGCGCGGCGGAGAACAATCTGAAAGATGTGGATGTGGACATCCCCCTGGGCACCCTGACCTGCGTCACCGGCGTGTCCGGCTCCGGCAAGTCCAGTCTGGTCAACGAGGTCCTGAACAAGACCCTGCTTGGCAAGCTGAACCACGCCCGGGTCCGCCCCGGCGCCTGCCGCTGTGTGGAGGGCATCAAGCACCTGGACAAGGTCATCGACATCGACCAGAGCCCCATCGGAAGAACCCCCCGCTCCAATCCGGCCACCTACACAGGCCTCTTTAACGATATCCGCGATCTGTTCGCATCCACCAATGACGCCAAGATGCGTGGCTACGGTCCCGGCCGTTTCTCCTTCAATGTCAAGGGCGGCCGCTGCGAGGCCTGCTCCGGCGACGGTCTGGTGAAGATCGAGATGCACTTCCTGGCGGATGTATACGTCCCCTGTGAGGTCTGCCGGGGCGCCCGGTACAACCGGGAGACTCTGGAGGTCCAGTACAAGGGCAAGAATATTTCCCAGGTGCTGGATATGACCGCCGAGGAAGCCCTGGATTTCTTCGAGAATCTGCCCAAGATCCGCCGCAAGGTCCAGACCATGGTGGAAGTGGGCCTGGGCTATGTGAAGCTGGGCCAGTCCAGCACCACCCTCTCCGGCGGAGAAGCCCAGCGGGTCAAGCTGGCAACGGAACTGGCCAGAGCCGCCACGGGCCGCACCATCTATATCCTGGACGAGCCCACCACAGGCCTCCACGCCGCTGACGTTCACAAGCTCATCGACGTGCTGCAAAGATTAGTGGACGCCGGCAATACGGTGTTGGTGATCGAGCACAATCTGGACGTCATCAAGACCGCTGACCATATCATTGACCTGGGCCCCGAGGGTGGCGACGGCGGTGGATATGTGGTTGCCGCCGGTACCCCCGAGGAGGTGGCCGCGGTTGCGGAAAGCTACACCGGACAGTATCTGAAACGGTATCTGTAAAATAAAAAATCCCGGCCCCTGTGGGGCCGGGGGCAGGATCAGAAATCCTTTTCGTACAGGGAAAGGGGCAGGGATTCAGAAAGCTCGATGAGACTGTAGTCCCGCTCTCCGGCGTAGTCGATCCGCAGCGCATTGGATCTGACCCGGGAGTCGCCCTGGCGGATGGCCAGGCTCATGGTGATCTTCGTACCGGACTTGTGGTCGCCGTTCATCAGCACCGTGCCACCGTGGGCGGCGGCAGCGGCCCGGATCAGCACAAGACCGAGGCCAATACCGAAGCGGGGATCCTCAATGCTGCACTGGCGCTGATAGCGGGTGAACACATCGCCCCGGATGCCTGCGGGGATACCGTCGCCGCTGTTTTCCATGGTCAGATAGAGCTTATTGCCCCGCCGGGTCAGGGCGGCTCGGATGGTATCGCCGGGGCGGGAGAATTTGACGGCGTTGGATACCATATTCAGCACGGCCCGCTCCAGCTTATCCCGGTCGGCAAGACCCGGGACGCTCTGGGGATAGCCCTGATAGCACAGCTTCACTTCCGTGTGCTCCAGCAGCGCCGACGCCTTGGCGAAGATCTCTGCCAGAAGGTTGGGGATATCCACAGTCTCCATCCGGGACAGGGAGCAGGCGCCGCGTCCGGCGTCGGACATATTGCCGATGATCCGCAGGATCTGGTACAGGCCCCGGTTCAGCTGAGCCACCTGCTGGCGGGTGTCGGGATCATCCTGCAGCCCCGCCACCGGGAAGAGCCGCTGGGCGGTAAGCATGATGGTATCCAGGGGCGTCCGCAGCTCCCGGGCTGCCAGGGCCATGGCCTGCAGTTCCCGGTTGTCCTCGGTCTGCTCCAGGCAGAATACATCAGTGTCCTCCACGCGGTTGACGGAGGCGCCGAATTCCTGTCCCCCCACGGAAAGGGTCAGGTACAGGCATCCGCCGGTAAAGGCGGCGTATTCTTCTTCGCCCGTTTCCAGAAGATCGGCCACGGTCGTGCCGGTTTCAATTCCAAATGCGGCAGCCTGGGCGTTGACCCGGGTGACGCAGCCCTGCGCGGCGCAGAACGCGGGACGGGCCATCAGGTCCAGCATCCCAATATCGTTGTTTCTTTCCATGACGTTCCTCCTCATGGGATATAGCGTGTGCAGATTTGGGAAAATAAATCTTGTATCCCCATTCTATCCAATGTTGAAACAAATAGCAAGTGGATGAAAGGGATAATTTTCGCGTTCATTCGACACAAGAGGTGAGAAAAATGTCAATCCACGACGGCCACCGCCAGCGGCTGAAAAACCAGTTCGTGAACAATGGTCTTGACGGCTTTACGGAGGTCCAGATGCTGGAGATCCTGCTGTTCTATGTGATCCCCCGGCGGGATACCAATCCCATTGCCCATGCCCTCATCAACCGGTTCGGCAGTCTTTCCAACGTGCTGGATGCACCCATGGCCAAGCTGATCCGGGACGGGAAGCTGACGGAAAACGCTGCGGTTTTTCTGAAGCTGGTGAAAGCGGCGGGACGCTGCTATGAATCCGACAAGTCCAGGCAGAAAAAGATCCTCAGTTCCGTTTCCGAGTGCGGCGAATATCTGAAGCCTTTCTTCATCAACCGGAAAAACGAGGTGGTCTACCTGCTGAGCCTGGACGCCAAGCTGAAGGTGCTCAATTGCCGCCAGGTGGGGGAGGGCAGCGTCAATTATGCCAGCGTCCCCATCCGCCGTGTGGTGGAGATGGCCCTGGAGGATGGTGCCAGCACCGTGGTTCTGGCCCACAATCACCCCAGCGGCCTGGCCATTCCCTCTGCCGACGACATCCAGGCCACCCGCCGTCTGGCCGCGGCTCTGTCCGCCGTGGAGATTGTCCTGGCTGACCACATTGTGGTGGCGGAGGATGAAAATGAGGAAGACCGCCTGGACTATGTATCCATGCGCCAGTCCAATATCCGCTTTGATGACTGCCTGATCTACTGAGGAGGTTTGCGATGGATTTCAAACTTGTATCCGATTACCGGCCTTCGGGTGATCAGCCCCAGGCCATCGAAGGCCTGGTCAACGGTGTCAACTGGGGTCTGCGGGAGCAGACGCTGCTGGGCGTTACCGGCTCCGGCAAGACCTTTACCATGGCCTCCGTTATCGAGAAGCTGAACCGCCCCACCCTGGTGCTGGCCCACAACAAGACCCTGGCTGCCCAGCTTTGCAGCGAATTCCGGGAGTTTTTCCCCCACAACGCGGTGGAATATTTCATTTCCTACTACGATTACTATCAGCCTGAGGCATATATCGCCCATACCGACACCTATATTGAAAAGGACGCCTCTGTCAATGAGGAGATCGACCGGCTGCGTCATTCGGCTACCTCCGCCCTCTTCGAGCGGCGGGACGTCATCGTGGTGAGTTCCGTCAGCTGCCTGTACGGTCTGGGCGATCCCATCGACTATAAGAGCATGGTGGTGTCCCTCCGGGTGGGCCAGGAGTACCCCCTGGACGAGGTGCTGAAAAAGCTGACGGAGATCCGCTACGAGCGCAACGACCTGGACTTCTCCCGAAACAAGTTCCGCCTTCGGGGCGATACCCTGGAGATCTACCCCGCCTACTGGTCGGGCAGAGCCATCCGGGTGGAATTTTTCGGCGACGAGGTGGACCGGATCAGCGAGATCAACGCCGTGTCCGGCATGGCCGAGCGCTATGTGGATCACGTGGCCATCTATCCCGCCAGCCATTACGTGGCGTCGAAGGAAAAGCTTCACCGGGCCATGCAGGACATCCGCCGGGAGTGCGACGAGCAGGTGGCCTGGTTCAAGGCAAACAATAAGCTCATCGAAGCCCAGCGCATTGAGCAGCGCACCGCCTATGATCTGGAGATGCTGACGGAGATCGGCTTCTGCAACGGCATCGAGAATTACTCCCGGGTCATCCAGGGCCGGGCGCCCGGTACGCCGCCCACCACGCTGCTGGACTATTTTCCGGAGGATTTTCTGCTGTTCATCGACGAGAGCCACGTGACCCTGCCCCAGTGCCGGGCCATGTACGCCGGTGACCGCAGCCGCAAGGACAGTCTGGTCAATTACGGCTTCCGCCTGCCCTCGGCCTACGACAATCGCCCCCTGAATTTTAAGGAATTCGACGAAAAGCTGAATCAGGTGATCTATGTCTCTGCCACCCCGGCCGAGTACGAGCGCACCCGCTCCGGCCAGACTGTGGAGCAGGTGATCCGCCCCACGGGTCTGCTGGATCCGGAGGTGGAGGTGCGGCCCATCGACGGCCAGATCGACGATCTGATCGGGGAGATCAACGCCCGTACCGCCAGAAACGAGCGGGTGCTGGTGACCACCCTGACCAAGAAGATGGCGGAGGATCTGACGGTGTACCTGCAAAAAGCAGGCATCAAAGTCCGCTACATGCACTCCGACATCGGCGCCATGGAGCGTATGGAGATCATTCGGGACCTGCGCATGGCGAAATTCGACGTCCTGGTGGGCATCAACCTGCTGCGTGAGGGCCTGGACCTGCCGGAGGTGAGCCTTGTCGCCATTCTGGACGCAGACAAGGAGGGCTTCCTGCGAAGCGAGACCAGCCTGATCCAGACCATTGGACGCGCCGCGAGAAATGCCGACGGCAAAGTCATCATGTACGCCGACAACATCACCGCCTCCATGCGTTCCGCCATCGATGAGACGGCCAGACGCCGGGAAATCCAGAACGCCTACAATGAGGCCCACGGTATCGTGCCCAAGACCGTCATTAAGTCCGTCCGGGACCTGATCGAAATTTCCGCCCCCACTGCCGAGCGGAAGGGAAGAAGCGGCGTGAAGATGACCAAGGCCGAGAAGGAAAAGGAGATCGCCCGGCTGGAGAAGCAGATGAAGGAAGCCGCCAGGATGATGGAATACGAATACGCTGCCCTCCTGCGGGATCAGATCATCGAACTGCGGGGCAATGGGCTGTAAAAACCATGAGACAATGGGAACCGGTCCGGATCCGGTTCCCATTGTGAATTTTATTCTGATTTTTCATGGTTTTCTGCTTGACAAATCCTGCCATCAGTGCTAATATTGTGAGGAATTAGCGGAAGCTAACTATTGATCGACGAAATGGGTGAGGCAAATGAATCTGACAAAGGCTGAAGTGGGCAGGGAATACATCGTCAAGGCCATCGAGACCGATGACGAGGAACTCAACGCATTCCTGTTCTCCCTGGGATGCTACAGCGGCGAACCCATCACGGTGGTTTCCCGCCGGCGCAGAAACTGCGTGGTATCCATCAAGGACGGCAGATATACCATCGATGACGACCTGGCAGCGGCCATCATTATCTGATAATGACGGCAACAGAGCTGCCTGTTGTCTTAGTCAATGAGTTAGCCTTCGATAACCTGCGGCGGCATGGCTTCCGCAGTTTATCAAAGATAATAAGTTAGCTTCCGGTAACCGGAAAGAAAATCGAAAATAGGAGGAACCCAAACATGAGAATTGCTTTTGCGGGCAATCCCAACAGCGGCAAGACCACCATGTACAATGCCCTGACCGGCCGCAACGAAAAGGTCGGCAACTGGGCCGGTGTCACCGTTGAGAAAAAGGAAGCGCTGATCAAGAAGAATTACGCAGGCGGTGCCGAGCTGGTGGCCGTTGACCTGCCCGGCGCTTACTCCATGTCTCCCTTCACTTCTGAAGAGAGCATCACCAGCGCCTACGTCAAGAACGAGAACCCCGACGCCATCATCAACATTGTGGACGCCACCAATCTGAGCCGCTCTCTGTTCTTCACCACCCAGCTGCTGGAGCTGGGCGTTCCCGTTGTTGTCGCCCTGAACAAGCACGACATCAACAATAAGAAGCAGACCAAGATCGATGTGGCAGCCCTGTCCGAGGCGCTGAACTGCCCTGTTGTGGACACCACCTCCACCACCGGTGAAGGCCTGGCCGAGGTGGTCAAGGCTGCCGCTGCCCTGAAGGGTCAGACCCAGAAGGCTCCCTACACCCAGGGCGATATCGACCTGACCGACAAGAAGGTCGTCGAAGCTGCTGACCGTAAGCGCTTCGAGTTTGTCAACAAGATCGTCTCCAAGGTGGAGACCCGTAAGGTCCTGACCAGAGATAAGAACTTCCAGGACGCCATCGACGCTGTCCTGACCAACCCCGTGGGCGGCATCGTGATCTTCGCTGCCATCATGTTCCTGGTGTTCCAGATCTCCCAGGCATGGGTGGGTCCCTGGATCGCCGAGGGCTATGAGTTTGAAAGCGGTCTGGCCATTCCCGGTCTGGTCACCCTGATCGACACCTTCAAGGAGTGGGTCGCAGGTCTGCTGGAGGGCGGCAATCCCTTCCTGGTTGCCCTGCTGACGGAAGGCATCATCGGCGGCGTCAGCGCTGTCGTCGGCTTCCTGCCCCTGGTCATGGTCATGTACTTCCTGATCTCCCTGCTGGAGGACTGTGGCTACATGGCACGTGCCACCGTGGTCCTGGATCCCATCTTCAAGAAGGTGGGCCTGTCCGGCAAGTCCGTTATCCCCTTCATCATTGGCACCGGCTGCGCCATCCCCGGCGTTATGGCTGCCCGTACCATCCGCAACGAGCGGGAACGCAATGCCACCGCTATGCTGACCCCCTTCATGCCCTGCGGCGCCAAGCTGCCCGTCATCGCCCTGTTCGCCGGTGCCTTCTTCGAGGGCGCTGAGTGGGTGGGTACCCTGATGTACTTCGCAGGCATCGTGCTGATCCTGCTGGGCGCACTGCTGGTCGGCAAGATCGCCGGTCACAAGAACCGCAAGTCCTTCTTCATCATCGAACTGCCCGAGTACAAGACTCCCTCTCTGAAGCGTGCCTTCATGGATATGTGCTCCCGCGGCTGGGCTTACATCGTCAAGGCTGGTACCATCATCCTGCTGTGCAACGCCATCGTGTTCATCATGCAGTCCTTCAACTGGAACTTCCAGCTGGTGGAAGAGGGCATGGAGAATACCTCCATCCTGGCTACCATTGCTAACCCCATCGCCGCTCTGCTGGTTCCCGTCATCGGCATCTCCGCATGGCAGCTGGCTGCTGCCGCTGTCACCGGCTTCATTGCCAAGGAGAACGTTGTCGGCACCCTGGCTGTCTGCTACGGCATCTCCAACCTGATCGATACCGATGCGCTGGAGCTGATGGAAGGCGCCGGCACCGAGGTTGCTGCCATCTTCGGCATCACCAAGGTCGCTGCGCTGGCTTACCTGATGTTTAACCTGTTCACTCCCCCCTGCTTCGCTGCCATCGGCGCCATGAACGCTGAGATCAAGCAGAAGAAGTGGCTGTGGGGCGGCATCGCTCTGCAGCTGGGCACCGGCTACACCATCGGCTTCCTGGTCTACCAGATCGGCACCCTGATCACCACCGGTTCCCTGGGCGGAGGCTTCGTCCCCGGTCTCATCGCCGTGGCTGTCATGGTCGGTATCGTGGTATATCTGATCGCCAAGACCAATCGTGAGCTGAAGAGCGAGTACGCCCTGTCCGGCAAGTAAGGAGCGTGCCCAGTGGAGAACATCATCCTCATCGCAGTGATCCTGGCGATCCTGTCTGGTGCGTCCTGGTATATCTGGAAGGCGAGAAAGAGCGGTCAGAAATGCATCGGCTGCCCCGACAGCAAGACCTGTCCCCACTGCAAGGATGGTTCCTCCTGCTGCGGCGGCTGTAACGGCTGACGCTGACAAGTAAAATGAGACACCCCGCAGGTCAGCCCTGCGGGGTGTTTTTGCGTGGATGAATTGAAGTTTACTGTACATCATAAAATACAATTCCTAGGGGCGGGTCTTGTGCCCACCCCTACAAGGCAAATGAAGCGAAGCGATAACCACAACTATAAGTTTGAAATCCCCGGTCGGTGTGACCGGGGATTCGATCATTTTTCGTTGTAGAATACGTTTTCGTAATACTCCGACGCCATGGCGAGCTCTGTCTCAAAGCCCAGGATGCCCAGTTCCTCGGCCAGGGTGGGCGTGTCAGAGAAGAGGTTGGTGCCCAGGCCCAGACGCTCGCCCTCGATCTGACAGCCCAGGCTTGCCAGGGTGGTGGGGAAGAGGTCTACAGCGGCAAATGTCCGGTTTTGGGTGTTGCCGGGTTCTGCGGCCGCATTGATGAAGCAGTTGTAGACCATCCGCTGGTAGTCCGGATCTGTCATACGGGTGAAATAGCCGTTGTCCATGGATTCGTGATCACCGACAATGACCACGGTGGTGTTCTCATAGAAAGGCTGCTGCTGGATCCATTCCAGGAACGCAGCGACCTGGCGGCTGGAGCAGGAGATGGACTGGTCGTAGGTCTCGCCGGAGGTGCTTTCCTGACAATATTCACACTGGTAGCCGCCCACATGGTGGGTGTCCACCGTCAGCATGGTAAAGGCGAAGGGCTGCTCCCTCTGTGCGATCTCGGTCAGTTCCTGCCTGGCGTATTCAAACAGATGCAGGTCTTCCATGCCCCACCAGACGAAATACTTGTCGGGGACGATTCCGTCGGCCCAGGCGGTGCGGATGTCATAAATGGCGTCCATGCCGTGCTGGCTGAAGTAGGCCTCCCGGCCGCCGAAGGCCACATCGGAGCCAACCATCAGCGCCTGGTAGTAACCGGCTTCGTGAAGCACATCCGTCAGGCTGGTGACGCCGGGGAGAAAAGCTTCGCCCGCCCGGCCGTACTTATTCACATCCGCCGTGGGGGTCTTCAGGGGGATGCCTGCAGTCTGGGATACCATGGCACCGATGGTCCAGGTGGCGCCGTTGATGCAGTGGAAGCCGCCCACGTCGGTGTTGTGGGAGAAATTCACGTTTTCCCGGGCGATGTCATAAAGCTCCGGGATCAGATTCTCCGCCATGGCGCCGCCCTGCTCCTTTGCCAGATAGCTGGTCTCCATGGACTCCAGGAAGATGTAGATCAGATTCCACTTTTCCGCCGGGAAGGTGATGGATGCATGGGCGGGGTCGACGTAGTGGTTTTCGTAGATGTCGCTGCTGCGGTTTTCGCTGAGGATATAATCATCCAGTTCCGTGTTCCATGCGGCGCAGCCCAGCAGGCAGAAGCACAGAAGCAGACACAGGGTAACGGACAGACTCTGCCGGTGATGCTTCAGCAGCCGCGGCAGAACGAACAGGGTAAACCCTGTTCCTGCTGTCCACAGAACAGCAGGAAGAAAACCTTCTGCCAGATAGTCGATCACCAGGCTGGAGGAAGTGCCTCCCAGGTCGGAGGTGATGGTGAAGAGAATGGCGTCGAAGCCGATGCGGCCATAGGTGTCCACGAACCAGTCTGCCGCATGGTAGAGCAGCCAGGAGATGGCCAGAAAGACAACCGCCAGGGTGGTGGAGAGGATGTATCGTTTGTGTTTTGTTATTGTCATGGGGTATGCCTCGGATTCTTGGAATAATGCAATCATAACGGGTGATTGTGAACCAAATATAAACAAATAAAAATGTGCGCCGGAAAAATCCGGCGCACATATCAAATTAAGGGATTCTTAATCCGTCAGGGTGAAGTAGGCGTCGTAGACGTCGGTATCCAGATTGTTGCCGGTGACCATGACGCGGTGCTGGTGGAAGTACTCACTGGTCAGCTCGCCGCCGGCGGTGCCGGTGGAGTCGATGATGTAGCGGAAGCCGGCTGCCTCCATGGCGGTGAAGCCGCCGCCGCGGGTCTTGATGGCACTGCCCTTGGCGATGACCATGATGTCCACATCGCCGACGATGGGGGCGATCTTGGTGGCCCACTGGTTCATGTCATTGTTGATCTGATCAATGGAGGTACTGCCGCTGTAGTCCAGGTTGGCGAAGGAGTTACAGGCGATCTGATAGCCATTGGCCCGCAGCACTTCCACCACGTCCCTGGCGCCGTCAGCCAGGCTGGCATCGGTGTTGGTGCGCCAGCCGAACACGCCCTCGTCACCGGTGACGGCCAGGATGGCCCGGGCGCCGCGGTAGGAGAAGTCGGGATGAGCGCTGATGAAGCTGTCGAGAATGGGAACCAGATCGTAGTTACCCACGTGGGTCTGGCCGTCGGCGTCGATGTACTCAGCCTTGATCTCGCCGCCGCTGATGACCAGCCGGCTGGCAAAGCCGGCGCCCTGGGCATCGGGAGCACCGTCACCGTCGCCGTCGGTCATGTAATTGAAGTAATTGACCAGGGTCTCGGTGATCATGATGGGGGTCTTGCCGGAGGGCAGATAGATGGGCTTGGTGGTGCAGGTGATCTTGCCGTCGGCGCCGGTATTCTCGGTGATGCAGCTGTCCAGATTCACCAGAACATAACCGTTCTGATAAAGCTGCTCCAGGATCTGGGAGAACTGGTGGGTGGTGACGAATTTCTCACGGTAGGACGCAGCGTTGCTGTCGTCGGCATAGGCCCGGACGGAGTCCTCAATCAGCACATGGAAGGACAGGTTGGGAATGGCGGCGGGATCGTCCCAAACCACCAGATCCGTCATGGCCGCGGCATACTGGGAACGGGCGGCTGCCATCTCGTCGGTCAACTCCCGGTCAGCGGTCTTGTAGCTGTCGATGGTATTGATGGCGGCCTGATAATCATAACCGGCAGCCTGGATGGAAGCGGTGTTCAGGACATTCCGGATCTCGGCTGCGGCGGCAGCTTCCTGTTCCGCCTGCGCCATGGATTCCCGGAGGGCTTCGGCCTGGCGTTCTTCGGAGCCAATGGCGCGGGTCACGGATCCGATGATAAACACCAGACACAGCACGAACGCGGCGCCGCCGATGAGGACGGGCAGCACATCGTTCTTGAAGCGGCGCTTCTGCTTCTTGTCCATGTGGCCGGGCCTGCATTCCTTCAGCGCGTCCACAAAATTTCCGGCATTGTGCGCGATGACGGCGCCGGCGGCGGCGCACTTCTCGCCGATGCCCTGCAGGTCGATCTTTTCGGCCATGGCGCCCAGATCCAGCCCTTTTTTGGCGGGACGGCGTTCCCGGCGGACAAAACGGGGTTCCTCTGCGGGCGCGTTTTCGTTTTCAGCGGATCCTGCTTCCTCTGCAGATTCCTGATCCGTACCGGCAGCGGCAAAGAGCGCCTCCATGTCAGCATCCGCTGCATCCTCGTCCAGGGATGCCTCTTCCGCGTCTTCGTCGTCGTCAAATTCAGCGAAGTCGGTGAACAGCCGGGGCTGATCGGGGCCGTCCGCAGGGGCGGCTTCGGCAGCCTTCTCCTCGGGGACTGGCTCGGTGTTCAGAACAGCCTGGGCGGCGGCGTACTCTTTTTCGAACAGTTCGTCGAAATCGGCCCCAAGCTCCCGGGCCAGGGCGGCGTCCAGGTCGAAATCGTCATCTTCGGCATTGTTTTTGCCGGAATTGTGGATGTAACCATATTCTTTATCAAAATCGAAATCAATATCGAATTCTTCAGGTGTCATTGTTATCCCTGCCTTTCGATGATATTACACCTTATTATACCCCGGCGGCTGCCAAAATGCAAGCCACTTATCCATGAAAATGGAAAATCCGCCAATGAAGCCATTGGCGGACCGGGCGTGGTCAGATGTAGCGCACAGATACGGTGCCGAAGCTGACGTCGCAGGTCAGGCGGATGGGTGCGGCGTTCTCATCGGGACAGCCGGATATTTCCACATTGCCGAAGGCGGTATCCGATGCCGGCTCTGCCCGGTAACGCCGGGGCACCAGCAGCGTCACGCTGCCGAAGGAGCAGTCCACATGGACATGGCTGCCGGCGGATACCTCTTCGCAGCCGGACAGGTCCACCGTCATCTCGCCGAAGGCGCAGTCGATGCTGCCGCTTTGCAGGCGGGGCAGGTCGATGACCCGGCTGTCGCTGCCGAAGGCGATTTCGAAGTCAAAGCCGTCTTCACTGGTCTGGAAGCTGCTGGTATGTATGCCGTCGCGGTGATACCGGCCGGGCCGCTTTTTGCGCAGGGTATCTGCCAGCAGACTCAGGCCGAAGAGCACCAGAACCACCGGGAAGATGACCTCCCGGCCCAGGATGCCGGGCAGCAGCTCCAGCTCGTCGGCCAGGAAGTAGGCGCCGAAGATGACACAGCCCAGCCGGAAAAAGCCGAACCGGGGGTACAGTCCTCCGAGACCGAACACCAGCAGCGCGCAGGGCCACAGCAGCCCCCAGAAGCTCACCGGCCAGTCCAGCAGATTGCCTGCCAGCAGCAGACCGCCCACCAGCAGGATCAGAATGGCCAGGCTGATGCCGCTCTTTTGGCCACCGCCGAACTGGAGTTCCAGAGGCCCTGTCTGAATGTGCAGACCGTCAGGCTCGTCATCTGTCTTGGCGGTGACGACCTCGGCCTCCCGGACGGGTACCGATTCGATACCCAGCAGGGCATCGGTGGTGGTGCCGAAAATCTGAGCCAGACGGGGCAGGATGGTGATATCCGGGCAGGATTGGTCATTTTCCCATTTGCTGACGGCCTGGGCAGTGATGCCCAGCTGCTCCGCCAGCTGATCCTGAGTCAGTCCCAGGCGTTTGCGGTGGGCGACGATCCGTTTTCCCAATGTTTGTTCCATTTGGATCCCTCCTTGTTTCGATGATCCTATCATGCCATAAAATGGCGGAAAAAGCTATCAAGCGTTGGTTCAGCGGCGGCATTTTTTTACTCAACCGCCGGTTGAGTACCGCTCAACCGGGTGCGGACGATGATTTTTCTTGCAAAAAAGGGGTGGATGGGGTATGATAGCATGGAAAATCAATCCTGCAAAGAGGTTACGAAATATGGAAAAAATCACGAGCTTTACCATCGATCACATTAAGCTCCAGCCGGGTCTGTATGTGTCCCGGAAGGACAGCGTCGGTGCGGAAACCATCACCACCTTCGATCTGCGCGTTACCAAGCCCAACGATGAGCCGGTGATGAACACAGCAGAAATGCACACCATCGAGCATCTGGCTGCCACCTACCTGCGCAATGAGCCTGTCTGGAAGGAAAAGGTGCTGTATTTCGGCCCCATGGGCTGCCGGACGGGCTTCTACCTGCTGCTGGCCGGCGATCTGGAATCGGCCGATATTGTGGATCTGGTCCGGGGCTGCTTTGAGTTCGTCCGGGATTTCCGGGGCGAGGTGCCCGGCGCATCTGCGCGCGACTGCGGCAATTATCTGGACATGAACCTGCCCATGGCCAATTTCTGGGGCGCCAGATACGCTGCCCTGCTTGGAAATATCACCCCTGACCGTCTGGTCTACCCCGAATAAGGAGAAAATATGATGACAAAACTCGGCATTATCGGCGCCATGGAGGAGGAAGTGGAGACCCTCCTGGCCCAGCTTGAAAACAAGACCTCCGCTACCCACGCAGGCTCCACCTTCCACGCAGGCGTTCTGGAAGGTCTGGACGTGGTGGTGGTTCAGTGCGGCGTGGGCAAGGTCAACGCCGCCATCTGTGCCCAGATCCTGTGCAGCGTCTACGGCGTGACCCATCTGGTGAACACCGGCATCGCCGGTTCCCTGTGCGCTGACCTGGACATCGGCGACATGGTGGTCAGCACCGACGCCATGTATCATGATTTTGATACGACCCCCTTCGGCTATCCCATCGGCAAGGTCCCCGGCATGCCCGTGACCTATCCTGCCGACGAAACCATGATGGGCTACGCCTTTTCCGCCGCCGAAGCAGTCAATCCCGGCCACACCCGCACGGGCCGGGTGGCCAGCGGCGATCAGTTCGTCAGCCGCAAGGATCAGAAGGCACACATCATCGAAGTCAGCGAAGCCCTGTGCACCGAGATGGAGGGCGCAGCCATCGCCCACACCGCCTACCGCAACGGCGTTCCCTTTGTGATCCTGCGGGCCATCTCCGACAAGGCCGACGACTCCGCCGAAATGGATTACCCCACTTTTGAAAAAATTGCCGCCCACCGCTGCGCCGAGGTCACCAAAAACCTGGCCCGCCAACTGAAGAAAGCCTGAGAAAACGAAAACGGCGCATACACATGTATGCGCTGTTTCTTTTTGGACATCCTATGGGCAGGAGGGATCGCAATGACGGATCGGGAATACGAAAAACTGGTGGACCGGATGAGTCCCCGGTCGCCCATGGGCATGGACTGCGGCAAGGCCTTTGTCATCGGCGGGCTGATCTGCGCACTGGGGCAGGTTTTTATCAACTGCTACAGTGCCTGGGGACTGGAAAAGGAACAGGCATCCACCGCCGCGTCCATGACGCTGGTGGCGCTGTCTGCCCTGCTGACGGGGTTGAGTGTGTATGACGACATCGCCAAGCACGCCGGGGCAGGCACCCTGGTGCCCATCACGGGCTTTGCCAATTCCATCGCCGCCCCGGCTGTGGAATTCAGGACCGAGGGTATGATCCTGGGCGTGGGGGCGAAGATATTCACCATCGCCGGGCCTGTCATCGTCTACGGCCTGGCGGCCAGCGTGGTGTACGGACTGATTTATTGGGTGAGTTCACAGCTATAATTTGAACAGGTTACCGGTAATGGGAATTCTTCCTGTTACCGGTTTTTCTATCATAATCCAATTGACATTTCTCCGTAATTGCGTATAATTAGATTGAGAACAATTAAATTAAGGAGAAGTGATTATGGTTATTTATGATTTCATAGTAAAAGCGCAGGACGGAGCCGAGATATCCCTGTCTGACTACAAGGGCAAGGTATTGCTGATCGTCAACACTGCCACCGGCTGCGGCTTCACGCCCCAGTATGACGAGCTGCAGGATCTGTACGATGCCTGCTATGACCAGGGGCTGGAGATCCTGGACTTTCCCTGCAACCAGTTCGGTGAGCAGGCTCCCGGCGATGATGAGCAGATCCATTCCTTCTGCACCGGCCGCTACGGCATCACCTTTCCCCAGTTCTCCAAGATCGATGTTCTGGGTGAGAACGCCATCCCTCTGTACAAGTGGCTGTCTGAGAACACCTGATTCGAAGGCTTCGGCATGAGCCCCATGGCCATGATGATGAACGGCATTGCAAAGAAGATGGACAAGGACTACAAGAAGAACGGCAACGTCAAGTGGAATTTTACCAAGTTCCTCATCAGCCGGGACGGTGAGATCCTGGCCCGGTTTGAGCCCACCGCTTCCATGAAGTCCGTTATGGAAAAAGTCAAGGCGGTGCTGTGATGCGCTACGATTATAAAACCGAAAACACCTGCGCCCAGATGATCAGCTTTGATATTGAGGGCGACGTGGTCACCAATATTTCTTTCCTGGGTGGCTGCAACGGAAATCTGAAGGCCATTGCCAAGCTGCTGGATGGCTGGACAGTGGACAAGATCGAAGAAATGCTGCTGGGCAACACCTGCGGCCGGCGGCCTACCTCCTGTGCTGACCAGCTGGCGAAGGCTGTCCGGGCGGCACACAGCGCCCGGTAAGGAGAATCGGATGAAAATCGCCATTCGTTATTACACCAGATCCGGCAATACGGAAACCTTAGCCCGCGCCATTGAAGATGTCCTGGGCGTAAAGGCAGAAAGTGTGGCTGTACCTCTGCATGAGAAGGTGGATATCCTGTTCCTGGGCTGCTCCTACTATGCCTTTGATGTGGATGAAGCAGTCAAGAACTTTATCACCCAAAATAAGGACCACATCGGCAAGATCGTGTGCTTCGGCACTTCTGCAATGATGAAATCCACCCACAAACCCATGAAGAAGGTCTGCGGCGCGGCAGGTGTGCTGCTGTCTGATGGGGAGTTCCATTGCCGTGGTTCCTTCGGTCCCATGCACAAGGGACATCCCGATGAAACGGATTTGAAGAATGCTGCTGCGTTTGCGAGAAAAACCGTAAAATAAAAATGGAGGTATTGCTATGAACGAAGTGTATGAATTTCTGAAAAAGTGCGGCGTGTATTATCTGGCAACGGTAGAGGGTGACCAGCCCAGAGTCCGCCCCTTTGGTACCTATGATGTGTTTGAGGGTAAGCTCTACATCCAGACAGGCAAAATCAAGCCTGTGGCGCACCAGATGAAGGCAAGTCCCAAGATAGAGATCAGCGCCATGTCACCCGACGGCAAGTGGATCCGCATTACCGCAGAAGCCGTATTGGATGTAAACATTGCTGCCCAGGGGCATATGCTGGATGCTTACCCCTCCCTGCGGGCACAGTATACCCCCGGGGATGGCAATACGGAGGTCTATTACCTGAAAGATGCCACTGCTGTGATCTGCTCCTTTACCGAAGCACCAAAGATAATTCGCTTCTGATGGGATTCTTTCAAAACCTGCTTGTAAGAATCGATGAATTGTGATAAATTAAATAGAACAAACAGGTTTTGGAGGCTATTATGTTGGAGTCAAAGTATGATGCACTGAAGATTGAAAATCAAATCTGCTTCCCACTCTATGCCTGCTCCCGTGAAATTATCAAGCAGTACAAGCCTTTTCTGGACGAGATCGACCTGACCTACACCCAGTATATTGCCATGATGGTTCTGTGGGAAAAGAAAACAATGAATGTCAAGGCTATGGGTGAGATTCTGTATCTAGACTCCGGCACACTGACTCCGGTTCTGAAAAAGCTGGAGGGCAAGGGGCTTGTGACCCGCCAGCGCAGTACAACTGATGAACGGAATTTGATTGTCACCATCACCGAAGCCGGTGAAGCACTGAGAGAAAAAGCCTTGGCCGTCCCGGCGCAGGTCGCCAGGTGCTCCAATCTGGAGCCGGAGGAAGCTGCGATACTGTACCGTATTCTCTATAAAATGCTTGGAAGATAAAACTTCTTTTGGCAGAGAACGACTTTCTCGTGAAAATTCGAACCGTTTCGATACGAATCAATGGATCCAATCCTGACACTACCGGAGGGCTTCATGCCCGGCGTGGGGGCGAAGATATTCACCATCGCGGGGCCAGTCATCGTCTACGGCCTGGCAGCCAGCGTGGTGTACGGGCTGATCTACTGGCTGACCATGACCATATAACAAATCCCGGTATCGCAGTGATACCGGGATTTGCCTTTAACAGAATTCGATGGTCAGCCTGGGATTTTTCAATGCACAGATGGCCAGGACCTTTTCCACCCGGCGGCCGTAATCGCCAAGGGCAGCTTCGGCGGCGGGCCAGTCGGCCAGGATCAGCCGGGTGTCGGCGGAAATGTCGGTGAGCAGGTCGTGGAGGGCGTCCAGATTGCCGCCGTACCAGGCGGGGAAGTGCAGTTGCTTTGCAAGAGCGGCGTGAAGATCTTCCCGGCTCTTCACGGCGCCGCATTCAATTATGACCCGCTCCATCAGGGTTCACCGTAGAGCAGCTCGAAGCTCTCATAGTGGTCGCCGGTGTAGTAGATCAGACCGTCATTGGAGAAGACGATGCGCTTGGGACCTCTGCTGTCTGCGTGCAGGGTGTCGATGTCGCACTCGGTCCAGCTCCGTCCATCGGCGTCGGGGAGCAGGCCTTCGTAATTGCCGAACCGGTCGCCGCCGATGCACTTGCCGTCGGCGTAGCCGTCCAGGCCGCCGCCGCTCCAGCCCAGATTCCGGGCTTCCTTCTTGGTGATAAAGTTGGAGGGCAGTTCGCCGTAAACATGGATGTAGAGGGCAACGTCCTCTTTTGTGGTGTAGCTGCCGTCGGGATCGGGCAGGGCCTCTGTGGGCGCTTCCGGCAGCGGATCCGTTTCATCAAGCGGGAGACTCTCGCCGGTGGTTTCCGAAATACCGGTGGTGGAATCGCTGTACAGCAGCTCCTCCGGCAGCTCGGAACAGCCGAAGAAGACGGTGAGAACCAGCAGCAGCGCCAGGATCAGGGATAATGTCTTTTTCATAATTGCCTCCAGAGTGGATAGATGCATCCATTATATCGGATCGTTCCGGAAACCACAAGAGTCAAATTAAAAACCCCGGATGGCGGACCATCCGGGGACATATGTTGCAATTTATCAGTATTCGGACATCTTGCTGATGCAGTCCTGGCAGACGTTCTTTCCACGGTAGGTCACCAGACCCCGGGAAGAACCGCAGAAAATACAGGCAGGCTCAAATTTCTGCAAGACGATCCGATCGTTCTCCATAAAAATTTCCAGCTCGTCGCGCTCAGCAATATCCAAAGTACGCCGCAGTTCGATGGGCAGCACGATTCTGCCGAGCTCATCCACTTTGCGAATAATACCTGTCGACTTCATAGTGGTTCGCTCCCTTTTTTCCGATTAATAAGCCGCCGCGATGTCTGTTTTGCTGCTTATTTACTATATCATACTGAATTCGACCATAATTGTCAAATCATTTTTAAGGTTTTTGATAAAATTTGTAACCATTTTCCAAGTATTTCCAACAAAAAGGGGCCATATTCTTTACGGGAGATGATGGATTCATGGTTATGGGCAGAATATGGTGCGGCATTGGAATTATCTGTTTTTTTTCCGCCATCCTGACGGGCAGGGGAGGGGTACTGGCGGCGGCGGTTCCGGCGGGGGCCCAGGCGGGCGCGGAGCTTGCAATGGCGCTGACAGGGTCGCTGGTGCTGTGGACGGGAGTGGGAAAGCTTCTGGAGGCGGGGGGCGTCACAAGGCTGCTGTCGCGGATGCTTTCTCCGCTGCTCCGGCGGATTTTTCCTGGGACGCAGGACGACCCGGAACTTGCCGGGGCGGTTTCGGGGAATATCTGCGCCAATTTCCTGGGGCTTGGCAACGCGGCGACGCCCCTGGGGATCCGGGCGGTGAAGCGGATGGTGCGCAGGCCGGGAGTGGCCACGGATGAGATGTGCCGGCTCATCGTCCTGAATACGGCATCCATCCAGCTGATCCCTGCCAATGTGGCGGCGGTGCGGGCAGGCCTGGGCAGTGCCGCGCCCTTCGATATTCTCCCGGCGGTGTGGATCAGCAGTGTCTGTTCGGCAGGGCTGGGAGTTGCCATGGCATGGCTGTTGGGGAGGGTCTGGAAGGATGACTGACTATGTGGTTCCCGCGCTGCTGCTGGGGGCGTCGCTGCTGGCGCTGCATCGGAAGGAAAATGCCTACGATCTGCTGCTGCAGGGCGGGGCGGAGGGTCTGAAGCTGGTATTCTCCATCCTTCCGGCCCTGGTGGTGCTGCTGACGGCGGTGCAGATGCTGAAAGCCTCGGGGGCCATGGAATTGCTCAGCGGATTTCTGGCTCCCGTGTTCCAATTCCTGGGCATCCCGCCGGAAACGGCCATGCTGGTGCTGATCCGTCCCATCAGCGGCAGCGCCGCCCTGGCAGTGGGGGCGGATCTGATGGCCCAGCACGGTCCGGATTCCATGATCGGGCGAACTGTGGCCGTGATGCTTGGGTCCACGGAGACGACCTTCTATACCATCAGTGTCTATTTCGGGGCAGCGGGGGTCCATAAGACCCGCTATGCCATCCCCGCCGCATTGTTTGCCGATCTGGTGGGATTCCTGATGGCGAGTTGGACGGTGCGGTGGATGTGGTGAAAAGGACGCACCCGCGGGTGCGTCCTTGCTGTTTATTCCCTGTTGCCCTCCAGGGGGGCGGTTCTGCGTCTGCGGCGGCGGTGGGGGCGTTCCTCAGGATCGGCCTTCTCCGCCCGGCGGGCGTAGTTGGCGGCGGCCTCGGAGGTGGCCTCGTAGGTCAGGCGGCTGACACGGGTCAGGCCGTCGGGCTGCTCGGACAGGCGGACGCGGATCAGGAACTTGCCGTGTTCGGGGCAGGTGGCCAGATCCATATACCGGTGACCGGGCTGGGCAAACCAGCGGGAGCCCAGCATCCGGGATTCGCAGATGGGGCACTTGTTTTCTTCGCCGGCCATGGCGGCCAGGGCGGCGCGCTTGTCGGGGAAGTCATAGTACACCTGGCGGCAGATGCAGCCGGGGAGCTCCGCGCCGTGGAAGCCGTTTTCGTGGCTCTTCAGGGCCTGGTCGTATTCGGCGGCGCCCTTGTGCAGATCCAGCTTGGCGCAGATCAGGGCGGTGTGGTAGGCGTCGCCCAGGGCGTCGTGGGCGGGGCGGGTGGCCTCGATGCCGAAGAGCTCCATGGCGGTTTTCAGGGCCTTCTGGGAGGTGGAGCCGTCGGTCTGGGCGTTGAAGATCATCTGGGCGTTGTACCACTTACCGGTCCAGTCGATATCCATGCCGAACAGCTGCAGATTCTCCCGCAGGATGCCGATATCGTCAAAGCCCCAGGTCAGGAACACGATATCCTCGCCGCACCAGCTGCGGAATGCCTCCATAGCTTCGGGGAAGGGGACGCCCTCTGCCTTGAGCCGGGATTCCTTGATGCCGGTGAGCTTGCTGACCCGGCGGTTCAGGTGGCGGTAATATTTGGGCTTGACCATAATCTGGAACTCATCGGCCACGGTCTGATCCGGCCTTATCCGGACGGCGCCGATCTGGATGATCTCACCCCGGATGTGGACGGGCAGTACCTTCCGGGAGGAGGGAGAGCCGGGCCAGGGCTGATTCCACTCCATATCTAAAACAATGTAATCCATTTGTGTAAACCTCTTCGATGGTATTCGTACACCCCATCATATCACACCCGGATACATTCTGTAAACCCCGAAATCCGGAAATTCCTCAATCTTTTCTGCAGATATCCAGGAAATGATGGCTGGCGCCCACCAGATCCGCCCGCTCGCAGGTGGCGAAATGATAGCGCAGGTACACATCGAAGAAGGCGTCGTCCCAGGCATCCACCACTTCACGCATGTAGTTGGTGAACATATCAGCACCCACAAAGTGGAGCCGGGTCACGGCGTATTCTGCCATCAGGGCCTCCACATCTTCCTTCCGGTAGAGGACGAAGGTCTCGGCGGGGTCGGCGATGGCCTTGAACGTAACGGGATCCACCAGACGCTGGTAATGTTCATCCCGCAGCATTTCCTTGCCGAAACAGAAACAGACCATGGTGGAATCATTGCCGCAGTAGGCGGTGAAGAGGATACCGCCCGTCTTTGTTACCCGCAGAGCCTCAGACAGAGCCATGTGCTGATCCTCCTGGGTGAACAGGTGGTACATGGGGCCCAGCAGCAGGACGATGTCGTAGGTCTCGTCACCGAAGGCGGACAGGTCCCGGGCGTCGCCCTGGCGGATGGTGATGTTCTCGCCTTCCTGGGTCAGGGATTTGAAGATGTCCACATTGTGCTGCACCAGTTCCACCGCGTCCACGGCATAGCCCATCCGTGCCAGGGTGTGGGAGTAGCGGCCGGTGGCGGCGCCGATCTCCAGGATCCGCATACCGGGCTTCAGGTATTTTTCAATGTAGCGCATGGTGGTCAGGAATTCCACCGACCCATGCCGGGACAGCAGCCGGCCCTCTTCGTCGTAGTTTTCGTAGAATTTGGTCAAGAGCTGAAGGGTATCCATATCACTTTCCTCCTTATGAAATATAAAAGACGGTACAGGCAATGCCTGCACCGTCTGAAAATACACCTGTTTTACATCATTTGAGTAAAAAAGAGTATGACAATGCAAGCCCGTTCCAGGTATTGGGAACGAACCGGTTGTGATTTGCGAAATTGCAAAGATACATCATCATACCTCCGTGAAAGATTTCATTCATCGTAACACTTTGTGTGCAGGAAGTCAAGCAAAAAGGAGCGGCATAGCCGCTCCTTTTAATATATAGGGAATTACGCTTCCAGCAGGGACAGGGCTTCCTCGTCAGCGACCATGGTGAAGTCGGGGTGCAGCTGCAGAATGGAAGCGGGGACCTTGGGGTCCACGGGACCGGTCAGGGCTGCCTTGACAGCCTGCGCCTTGTTCTTGCCGTTGACCACCATCAGGACCTTCCTGGCCTGCATGATGCCCCAGATGCCCATGGTGTAGGCCTGCTTGGGCACATCGTCGCGGGTGGCGAAGAAACGGGCGTTGGCGTCGATGGTGGACTCGGCCAGCTTGACGCAGTGGGTGGCGGGGAAGAAGACCTCGTCAGGCTCGTTGAAGCCGATGTGGCCGTTGGGGCCCATGCCCAGCAGCTGCAGATCGGTGCCGCCCAGGGAGGCGATCAGCTTGTCGTAGTTGCCGCACTCAGCCTCGGGATCGTCGGTCAGACCGCTGGGGATATTGCAGTTTGCCTGATCGATGTTGACATGGTCGAACAGGTTGTTGCGCATGAAGTAGGCGTAGCTCTGGTCGTGGTCCTTGCTCAGGCCCACGTACTCGTCCAGGTTGACGGTCTTGACCTTGGAGAAGTCCAGCTCGCCGGCTTCGTACTTGGCGATCAGCTCCTTGTAGGTGCCCACGGGGCTGGAGCCGGTGGCCAGACCCAGAACGCAGTCGGGCTTCAGGGTGACGACGGATGCAATGATGTTAGCAGCCTTGACGCTGACGTCAGCGTAGTCCTTGGCGCGGATGAGTTTCATAATGTAATACCCCTTTCAAAATCATAAATGGTGGGATCTTGCTTGCCAATATTCAGTATAGCACCTTTCCAAAATGTTGTACAGACCCAAATTCCTTTTTTGTTGAAAATGATACACACTTTATTGGAAACATCACAGCCTGCAAACTGGCATTATATTTTAGTTGGAAATTGGCACTGTATTTATAGCCAGAGTGCGCTATAATACCCACATAAAACGAGAGGGGGTAATCCCATGGAACATAAAAATAAACTTTCTACCCGGAAGATCGTCTTTGCGGCGCTGATGGCCGCGCTGACCTGTGTCGGCTCCTATATACGTGTGGTGGTTCCCATCAGCATCGGCGGCAACAGTGCTTTCCATCTGGGAAACATTTTCTGCGCCCTGTCCGGCATCCTGCTGGGCCCCTGGCTGGGTGGTTTCGCGGCAGGTCTGGGATCTCTGCTGTATGATGTGCTTTTCTTTCCCGACTACATTTCCGAGTGCTGGATCACATTTCTGACGAAGGGCGCCTACGGCCTGGTTGCCGGCGTGATCGCCTTTGCGGGCAGGAAGGACGCCGGTTATTTCAAGTCTGTGCTGGCGACCCTGGCCGGTGCCCTGACCTACGCGGTGCTGTACCTGTCCAAGAGTTATTTTTACAGCGGTCTGCTGGTTGGTGGTCTGACGCCTGATGCCGCGTGGCTGTCCGTGCTGGGCAAGCTCCCTGCAACCATTTTCAACGCAGCTGTGGCGGTGATCTTCGCCCCCATCCTGGCGGTGGCGATCCGCACTGCCCTGAAAAAGAACCATCTGACCCTCGAATAAAGGAGAAAACCATGAATTATCGCAGAATTTTGACCATTCAGGACATTTCCTGCCTGGGACAGTGCTCCATGACGGTGGCGCTGCCGATCCTCTCCGTCTGCGGTCAGGAGACCTGTATTCTTCCCTCCGCTGTCCTGTCCACCCATACCGGCGGCTTTTCCATGCCCAATATCCGGGATCTGACCGACGATCTGCCCGCCGTTCAGGCTCACTGGCAGAAGGAACACATCGCCTTTGATGCCATCTACACCGGCTATCTGGGCAGCGCCCGGCAGGCGGACTATGTGAAAGACATCTTTGAAACCATGACCGTTCCCGGCGGAAAGATCATCGTGGATCCCGCCATGGCTGACCACGGCAAGCTCTACAAGGGCTTTGACGATGCCTATGTGGATGCCATGCGGGGCGTGTGCGGTCATGCGGATGTGATCATGCCCAATATGACGGAAGCCTGCCTGCTCACCGGCTGCGAATATCGGGAAACCTACGATGAGCAGTACGTGGCCCTGGTGCTGGAAAAGCTCCACGGCCTTGGGATCCCCTGCGTGGTGCTCACCGGCGTCAGCTATCGCGAGGGTGAGACCGGCGTGCTGATCTCCACCGCCGGCAGCAAGCACTATTACCGCCACAGAAAGCTTTCCAGAAGCTACCACGGCACCGGCGACATCTACGCCTCCGCCTTCGTGGGTGCCTGGATCGGCGGCAAGACCATGGAGGACGCCGCCGCCATCGCCGCGGACTATGTCTGCAAGTGCATCGAGAATACCATCGGTGACGAGAACCACTGGTACGGCGTCAAGTTTGAGACCGCGCTGCCCTATCTGATCGGCAGACTGGCAGAATAAATTAGGAAGAGCCGCCCGTTTGGGCGGCTTTTTGCGTTATTTCAGCGCGGCGTCATACACCACGTTCTTGGGCAGATCCAGTTCGATAGCGGTGCGCTTGATGGCGTCCTTGCGGCTCAGCCCTTCCTCCATCAGCTGGGCGACCCGTGCGGCGGCGTCTTCGGCGGTGGCGGCTTCCTTTACTTCCTCGGGGGCGCCGGCAACCACCAGGACGAACTCGCCCTTGGGGGCGTTCTCGGTGTAGCGCTCGATGGCTTCGCCGATGGTGGTGCGGACCACTTCCTCATGGAGCTTGGTCAGCTCCCGGCACAGGCTGATGGGGCGGTCCTCACCGAAGGCGGCGGCCAGATCCTGGAGGGTGTTCACCAGCTTGTGGGGTGCCTCGTAGAAGATCATGGTGCGCTGCTCCTTCACCAGGGAGTCCAGATGTGCCTGGCGGCTCTTCTTGGAGGTGGACAGGAAGCCCTCGAAGCAGAAGCGGCCGGTGGCCTGACCGGAGATGCTCAGGGCGGTGATGACGGCGCAGGGGCCGGGGATGGCGCAGACCGTGATGCCCGCGGCGGCGCACTGCTTGACAAGATCCTCGCCGGGGTCGGAGATGGCGGGGCTGCCGGCGTCGGACACCAGGGCGCAGGTCTCGCCCGCCAGGATCCGGTCGACAATGGCCTGCCCCTTGAAAGCCTTGTTGTGCTCGTAGTAGCTGACAAGGCTCTTTTTGATGCCCAGATGATTCAGCAGCTTCAGACTGACACGGGTGTCCTCGGCGGCGATGAAATCCGCTTCCTCCAGGGTACGGCGGCAGCGTTCGGAAATATCCCCCAGATTACCGATGGGGGTGGGGACTAAGTACAGCATTCCAGCCATGGAATGACCTCCAGTTTCTGTGATAATTAAATATGGTATACTTCCCTGAAATAGGGCGTTTCATCGCCCCGGGAAGTGTATAGACATTGTTCATCCCAGACAAGGCCGGGCTTGGCGCCTTTTTTGAAGTGCAGCAGGATCAATGAGATGGGGCTGTCCGGCCGGTGGCGGATCAGGCGCAGGCGCTTGGCCTCGAAATGGTGGGCGCCGGCGCAGGTGATGAGCTGGGCCAGCTTCTCCGGCTTGTGGACAAGATAGAAATCGCCGCCATATTTCACCGCACGGTCGGCGGCGGCGAAGAGGGCTTCCGGGGGACAGAGCTCATCCTGCCGGGCGACTGGGTGGGTGCGGCTGGCAGGGCCGCCGGAAAAATAGGGGGGATTGGATACGCACACATGGAAAAAGCCGGGTTCCGCCGCAAACGTCCGCAGATCACAGCATAGGCTGTCCAGACGGGCTTCCAGTCCGTTGCGGCGGATATTGTCCAGGGCGGCGGCATGGGCGCGCGGGTCGATCTCCAGACCGGTGACGGTGCAGCCGGGATCCCGGGCGCACAGCAGCAGTCCCAGGGTGGCGCAGCCCGCCCCCAGATCCAGCACCCGGGCGTTTTTCGGCAGCCGGACGAAGTGGGCAAGTACCACAGAATCGGTGCTTAAGGGAAAGGTCTCGGGGGGCAGATGGAGGGTCAGCCCTCCGGGTAAATATTCCATAAAGATACCTTAATATACAGCTTTATACGAAAAATGACCTGCGCAGCTGGTGCGCAGGCCATTGTGATTCTAAAAGAATCAGCCTTCCTCGATAGCTTCGGTGGGGCACTGATCGGCGCAGGAGCCGCAGGAAACGCAGACGTCAGCGTCGATGACGTACTTGCCGTCGCCCTCAGAGATAGCCTCAACGGGGCACTGATCGGCGCAGGAGCCGCAAGCGACACAAGCATCGGTGATAGTGTAAGCCATAGTTTTACCTCCATTAAAGTGTATTATTATGTGCTCTCATAGATCTGTGTGTCTGATCTATAAGCCCATTCTAGCATGGATTTTGGAAAATGCAATCCCCATTTTGTGAAAGTCGGTATAAAAATTTTGCCATCCGGCGACAATGGGGGGAGTGAGGTGAGACCATGCGATATGAAGAAGGCAGCCGCGGCCTGATCCTGGCGGCGGGGCGGAAAGCCCGGGCCATGGGACACAGCTATGTGGGCTCGGTCCACCTGCTGCTGGCGATGGCTGAGGCGTCGGGACCCGTTGGGCTTCTGCTGCGGTCATCCGGGGTGGATCCCGTCCTGGCAGAGCAGATGGCGCTGGCGCTGTACGGCCGGGGAAGGGCGGACCTGCCCCTGCCCCAGAGCATGACGGGGACCATGCGCGCCATCCTCCGTGGCGCAGCCCGGGAGGCCAGATTCTCCCGGCGCAGGAAAGTGGGGCCGCAGCATATCCTGCTGGCCATGATCCGGCGGCAGCGTACCGGGGCGCAGATGCTGATGACCCTCAGCGGCGTGGATGCGGAGGTACTTTTTTCTCAGACGGTGGATCAGATGCGGTGGGCAAAGCCTGCCAGGCAGAAAAAGGAGGCGGTCACAACGAAACTACTGGAACAGTTCAGCGAGGATCTTCTGGTGAAGGCGGCGAATATGGAGCCGGTCATTGGCCGGGAGCGGGAGATCGACACGGTCATCGGTATCCTGAGCAGGAAAAATAAGAACAATCCCGCCCTGATCGGAGAGCCCGGGGTGGGCAAGACGGCCATTGCCGAGGGGCTGGCCCAGCGGATGGCGGCGGGAAACGTACCGCCCCAGCTGAAAGACAAGCGGCTCATCAGTCTGAATATGGCGAATCTGGTGGCGGGGACAAAATACCGGGGCGAATTCGAGGAACGGCTGCGGGATGTGCTGGCGGAGATCCGCCGGTGCGGCGATGTGATCCTCTTCGTGGATGAGATGCACACCATCGTGGGGGCGGGGGCCGCTGAGGGTGCCATCGATGCGGCCAATATCTTCAAGCCTGCCCTGGGAAGGGGCGAGCTGCAGATGCTGGGGGCCACGACACTGGATGAGTACCGCAAATATATTGAAAAGGATCCCGCTCTGGAGCGGCGTTTCCGGCCTGTTACCGTGGAAGAGCCGGGGGAAGCGGCGGTGATAAACATTCTCCGTGCGCTGAAGCCGGGGCTGGAGCGGCACCACCATCTGCGGATCACGGAGGAGGCATTGACGGCGGCGGTGGGGCTGTCCGTCCGGTATCTGCCGGACCTGTACCTGCCGGACAAGGCCATCGACCTGCTGGATGAGGGAGCGGCCCACGCCCGGATGGAGGAAATGGCAGCAGCACACGGCGGGCTGCGCAAAGACCTGGAGGCGGAGCTGCACACCGCGGTCCGGGAGAGCCGGTTCGAAAAGGCGGCGGAGCTGCGCGACAAGATGCAGCGGATGATGACGCCTGCCGAGCGCCGCCCCCGGGCGGTGACAGGAGCAGATATAGCCTGGGCGGTTTCCGCCCGGACGGGGATCCCGGTGGGCAGGCTCACCGCCGGAGAGCGGCAGAAGCTGCTGAATCTGGAAAAGAATCTGGAAGCCAAAGTGGTGGGGCAGCGGGAAGCGGTGTCCGCAGTGGCGGAAGCCCTGCGGCGGGGTTCCTCGGGCATCCGGGATCAGAACCGGCCCATTGCTTCCCTGCTCTTTACCGGCCCAACGGGGGTGGGGAAGACCGAGCTTTGCCGGGTGGTGGCTGAGGAGATGTTCGGCTGCCGGGATGCCCTGATCCGGCTGGATATGTCGGAGTATATGGAAAAGCAGTCCGTGTCCCGGCTCATCGGGGCGCCGCCGGGCTATGTGGGCTATGAGGAGGGCGGCAAGCTGACAGAGGCGGTGCGGCGGCGGCCTTACAGCCTGGTGCTGCTGGATGAACTGGAAAAGGCGCACCCGGACGTGGCGGGGATCCTGCTGCAAATCATGGAAGAGGGCTGCCTGACGGATTCCAAAGGCCGCCGGGTCAGCTTCCGCAATACCATCGTGGTTATCACCTCCAATCTGGGCAGCCAGGTGCGCGGCGACGGTCTTGGATTTTCTCCGGCGGGGCGCGCGGGGGAGATGGAGGCGGCTCTGCGGCAGCATTTTACACCGGAATTCCTGGGACGGCTGGACCGGATCGTCCATTTCCGGCCCCTGGAGGACGCCTGCCTGGAGCAGATCGCCGGGAAGTATCTGAAAGAACTCCAGACGAGAGCCGACGGTCAGGGGGTCCGGCTCCAGCTTCCGGACACCTTGGCGGCATCCCTGGGGCGGGACTGCCGGGGCAAGGGCGGCGCCCGCCAGCTGCGCAGGATCGTTCAGGACCGGGTGGAGGGCCCGCTGGCGGTGCATCTGCTGGGCTGCGCCACCCAGCCCAAAAAGGTTCTGGCCAAAATGGAAGGGGAGAGCCTGATTTTCTCCTGAAGGTGTGGCAAGGTGGAGCAGAAAGCCTTCCCCTCTGGGGAAGGTGGCAGCCCGAAGGGCTGACGGAAGAGGGAGATCAAGAAATGAATTTGTTCCTCTCCCGCCCCCTTCGGGGGCACCCTCCCCAAAGGGGAGGGCTTTATTTTCGCTTAACACCCGGCGGCGGGGATTTATTTTTTGCTTTTTGTCGAATTATCCCGAAAAGTTAGCAAACAACCGTTCGAAAACCGGAAAATAACGTGGATTTCGGCAACATTTTTTGAAAACTCCATTGATTTTTGATGACAGGGGATGTATAATGTCTTCAAATGGAGTAAAAGGGTAGTAATGTGGAGCAAAATGGAGAGGAGGTGAGCGCCATGATCGGTAAGTACCCTGCAAAGCTGGATGACAAGACCCGTCTGTTCGTCCCTGCCAAGCTGCGGGAGGAATTAGGCGAGCGTTTTTATGTGACCCTGGGCACCAATGGCGGTCACCGGTGTCTCACCATGTATCCCGCCGCCGCATGGCAGCGCCTGACGGAGAATTACAACGCCCTGAGCCAGTCCCAGCGGGCCAAGGGCCCCAACGTGCTCTTCAACAACGCCATCGAGTGCAACCCCGACAAGCAGTTCCGCTTCGCGCTGAACAGCTTCCTGACCAAATTTGCCGGCATCGACCGGGAGGTCATGATCGTCGGCTGCGCCGGTCAGGCGGAGATCTGGGACGTAGCGGAATACGAAGCATACGAAGCTGAGAACATGTCCCCCGACAAACTGCTGGCAGCGCTGGAGGCTATTGGTTTATGAGTGAATTTCATCATGTCTCCGTCCTGCTGGACGAGTGCATCGACGGCCTGAATATCAAGCCCCACGGCATTTACGTGGACGGCACCCTGGGCGGCGCCGGACACTCCAGCCAGATCGCGAAGCGGCTGACCACCGGCCGCCTCATCGGCATCGACCGGGATCCTGTTGCCCTGAAGGCGGCAGGGGAGCGGCTGGCGCCCTATGCTGACCGGGTCACCCTGGTCCATTCCAATTTCTGCGAGATCGCCCAGGTGCTGCGCGATCTCGATATCCCCGGCGTGGACGGCATCCTGCTGGATCTGGGCGTTTCTTCCCCCCAGCTGGACGACGGCAGCCGCGGTTTTTCCTACATGGCAGACGCCCCGCTGGATATGCGCATGAACAATGAGGACAGCCTGTCCGCCTACGATGTGGTCAACACCTGGAGCCAGGACGAGCTGAAGCGGATCCTCTATGAATACGGTGAGGAACGCTACGCTCCCCGGATCGCCGCTGCCATCTGCAGCCGCCGGGAGACTAAGCCCATCGAGACCACCCTGGAGCTGGTGGACGTGATCCGCGGCGCCATGCCTGCTGCCGCCCTGCGCGAGAAGCAGCACCCCGCCAAGCGCAGCTTCCAGGCGATCCGCATTGCCGTCAACGATGAGCTGGGCTCCGTTGAAAAGGTCATGCGCGACGCCATCCCCTGCCTGAATCCCGGCGGTCGGCTGGCTATCATCACTTTCCATTCCCTGGAGGACCGGATCGTGAAGAACGGCATGGCGGCAGCCGGCAAGGGCTGCACCTGCCCACCCAATTTCCCTGTCTGCGTCTGCGGCAAGAAGCCCCAGGTGCGGCTGGTGAACCGGAAGCCCATCGTTTCCGGCGACGAAGAACTGGAACGTAACCCCAGAGCCCGCAGCGCAAAGCTGCGCGTTTGTGAGAAGCTCTGATGATATAGATACCTGAGAGGAAGAAACATAAATGGCACGTAAAGCTGATATTCAGTATATCCGGCATTCTTATATTGACGGCACCGCAGCAAAAAAGCTGGCGGAGCGATCCCCCAAGAAAGCACCCCTGCCCCTGTTTGAGCCCCGGATGCTGGAGCCTGACCAGAAGGTCGAAGTCCGAGTGGATCCCCTGTCCGTGGCGGCGACCATTACCGCTGTGGTTCTGGTGGTGCTGATGGTGGTGAGCCTGCTGCAGTTCGGCGCGGCTTATCAGCAGAACGTGGAGCTGCAGGAATATGTCTACGTCCTGCGCAATGAGAATCTCCGCCTGGAGCAGGAATACCGGGCAAGCTATGACCTGGCCGAGATCGAGGCCCAGGCGCTGGCGCTGGGTATGGTGCCCGCGGAGCAGGCTCAGACCATGTATATCAGCGGCGCAGTCCCCGCTGAACCTGCACAGCCTACCTTCTGGGAGAATGTGGAGCTGATTTTCAGCGAGCTGTTTGCCAATGCGAAAGTATAATTGACCTCACAGGCCAATAAAATTAGGATAACGGATGCAATGGGCAGTGAGGGTTCCCCCTTCCTGCCCATTATCTGATTCTAAGGTTAGAGGCGGGCGAGGGCATGAAAAGGGAACGCAAAACTTACGGGCGGCTCCGGGGTGATACGGGACAGCACCGGCGCATCCTGCTGATCATGGTGCTGCTGGGGGCGCTGGCTTTCGTGCCGGTGGCCTGGCGGCTGTATCAGCTGATGATCGAAGACTATCAGTATTACGCGGGCCTTGCCCTGCGCAACCAGACCCGGACTACGGCTGTTGCTGCGGACCGGGGCGGAATTTACGACCGCAATATGAACCTGCTGGCGGCCTCCGTCAGTGTGGAAAATGTGTACCTGAACCCCCGGGAGCTGAAGCAGTCCAAGGCGGATATTGCGCAGATCGCGGCGGTTCTGGCGCCGATTCTGGAAAGGGAACCTGCCTGGATCGAAGAACAGGCGAAGAATACCGCCCGGCGGTATATGCAGATCGGCTGGAATGTGCCGGAAGAGACAGCTGCCCGGATCCGCAGCTATATCAATGAAGCCGGGATCTCCGGCATCCATCTGGAGCCGGCGTCCCAGCGGACGTATCCTTACGGCGCTCTGGCGGCCCAGGTCATCGGCTTCACCAACGCCTCGGGGCAGGGCTCCGAGGGGGTGGAGGCGGCCTATAACAGCTTCCTGGAGGGCACCGCCGGAAAGGTCATCACCTCCAAGGGCAACAACGAGATCGACATGCCCTATTCCTATGAAAAATACCTGGAAAGTCAGGCGGGCAGTGATGTGATCCTGACCCTGGACGCTACTGTCCAGGCATGTCTCGAAAAACGGATGGCGGAAGCCATCGCCAAATTCGATGTGCAAAACGGTGCCTTCGGCATCGTCATGAATGTGAACACCGGGGAGATCCTGGCCATGGCCACCCTGGGCAGCTACGACCCCAACAACTACCTGGAGATCGCTGACACGGAAACCGCCCTGGAGCTGGAGCAGCTGCAGCAGGCGTATCTTTCCCAGCCCGAGGGCAGCGATGCCTATACCAATAAAAAGGCCGCTTATCAGGAAGCCCTCACAGCCGCCCGGCTGAAGCAGTGGCGCAACCGGGTGCTCTCCGACGGCTACGAGCCCGGCTCGACCTTCAAGGTCCTGACCATGGCGGCGGCCCTGGATTCCGGGGCCATCACCCTGGAAACCCCCTTCCACTGCTCCGGTGCGGAGCAGATTCCGGGCCGGGCCCAGCTGCTGCACTGCTGGCGCTCCGCTGGACACGGCTCCCAGCAGACGCCCCAGGCGCTGCAGAATTCCTGCAACCTGGCTTTCGCCCATATCGCCCTGAAAATGGGAGGCGATACCTTTTATGAATATGTACAGCGCTTCGGTATCCTGGAAAAGACCGGCATCGACCTCAGCGGCGAGAGCAAGGGCATCTTCTTTGACAAGGAGATCGTCACCAACACCGACAAATGGGGCACGGCATCCCTGACCTCCGGTTCTTTCGGCCAGACCTTCAAGATCACGCCGCTGCAATTGGTGCGGGCCATCTCCTCCGTGGTCAACGGCGGAAACCTGATGGAGCCGTATATCGTGTCCGAGATCATTGATGACGGTGGAAACACGGTGTTGAAACAGGAACCGACTGTGGTACGCCGAACCATATCGGAAGAGACTTCCAACACCATGCTGGGACTTCTGGAATCCGTGGTCACTGAGGGAACGGCGAAAAATGCCCAGGTGGCGGGCTTTTCCATCGGCGGAAAAACGGGCACCAGTGAGAAAATTGACGTCTTTGACGAGAACGGTCAGCGGGTATTGGATAAAATTGTTTCCTTTGTGGGGGTTGCGCCCATGAGCGATCCGGAGTATATTGTATTAGTAGCTCTGGACACGCCCTCCCGGGAAACAGGGATCTATATTTCCGGCGGCGTCATGGCCGCGCCCACCGTGGGGGCGGTGATGGCGGACATCCTGCCCTATCTCGGGGTGGCGCAGAGCTTCGCGCCGGAGGATATCGCCGGGCAGTTGTTCCCGGTGGAGGATCTGACGGGGCTAAGTGCAGAGGAAGCCGAAGCCCTGCTGAAAGAGCGGAACCTCACCGCCCGGTTTTCCGGAGAGGGGGATACCGTCACCGGCCAGATCCCGGCAGCGGGACAAAGCATCCCCGGCGGCAGCCAGGTGCTGGTGTACCTGGGGGAGGAACCGGAGGAAAAGACGGTTGCTGTGCCGGATTTTTCCGGGATGAACCGCCAGCAGGCAACCGCTGCTGTGCTGAATCTGGGGCTGTATATGCAGGCGGCGGGGAATCCCGACCTGTCCGCCACCGTTACCGGCCAGGATATCCCGGCGGGGACGGAGGTTCCTGCGGGTACCACGGTGCGGCTGGAATTTGCCGACACCGGCGCAAGAGATTAGAAATTGTAAGTGATTTGCTTTTTACCATACAAAGGAGAATACCTATGAAACTTAAAGAACTGCTTTCCGGCATCCATGTCCTGGAATCCAATGTGGACATGGAGCGCGGTATTGAAAACGTGGCTTACGACTCCCGTAAGGTCGTGCCCGGCAGCCTGTTCGTGGCCATCACCGGCTTCGCCTCCGACGGCAACCGCTTTATCCCCATGGCCATGGAGAAGGGCGCTGCCGTGGTGGTCACCGCCAAGAAGCCCGCGGGCGATATTCCCTATGTCCTGGTGGACAATGACCGCCTGGCGCTGGCGCTGATCGGCACGAACTTTTACGGCCATCCCGCCGAATCCATGACCATGATCGGCGTCACCGGCACCAATGGCAAGACCTCCACCACCCTGCTGCTCAAGCAGGTGCTGGAAAAGACCCGGGGCGCCAAGGTCGGTCTCATCGGCACCATGGAGAACATGGTGGGCGACGAGATCATTCCCACCGAGCGCACCACCCCCGAGAGCTTCGAGCTGCAGGCCCTCTTCGCCCGGATGCGGGACGCCGGCTGCACCCATGTGGTGATGGAAGTTTCCTCCCACGCTCTGGTGCTGGACCGGGTGGGCGGCGTTCACTTCAATGTGGCAGCCTTCACCAATCTGACGGAGGATCATCTGGACTTCCACAAGACCATGGACGAATACTGCGCAGCCAAGGCCATGCTCTTTGAACGCTGCGACAAAGCCGTGGTCAACACTGACGATCTGTACTCCCCCAACATCATTGAGAAGGCCCCCCACGATACAATTACCGTCTCCCTCACCGGCAACGGCGATCTGAACGGCGTCTACCCCGAGTACCACGCCCAGGGCGTTTCCTTCGAGGTGGTGGGCGGCCTGGACGACCGCTACACCGTCAATGTGCCCATCCCCGGCAAGTTCACCGTCTACAATACCATGACCGTCATCGGCATTGCCAAGCAGCTGGGCATCAGCCTGGCCGAATCCGCCGCAGCCCTGTCCACCGTTCAGGGCGTCAAGGGCCGCGTGGAGGTGGTTCCCACCCCCGGCAAGGATTATTCCATCCTCATCGACTACGCCCACACCCCCGATGGTCTGGATAATGTCCTGCGCTCCGTCCGGGAGTTCTGCAGGGGCCGCCTCATCGCCGTCTTTGGCTGCGGCGGCGACCGGGATCCCATCAAGCGCCCCATTATGGGCCGCATCGGTGTGGAACTGTCCGACATCGCCGTCATCACTTCCGACAACCCCCGTACCGAGGATCCCAATGCCATCATCGATGACATTCTCAAGGGCGTCTGCATGGAGCTGGGTGAGTTCGTGGTGGAGCCCGACCGCCGCAAGGCCATCCGATACGCTATGGACATTGCCCGAAAAGATGATATAATTGTTTTGGCAGGCAAGGGCCACGAAACCTACCAGGAGATCAACAAGGTCAAGTACCACCTGGACGAGCGGGAAGAAGTGGCAGCCCACCTGGCAGAAACGAGGTAAATTATGGCAACGATCACTCTGAAGCAGGCCGCCGCCTGGTGCGGCGGCACCGTGGAGCCGAAGTATGAAAACGTGGAATTCTTCGGCGCCAATAACGATACCCGCAAGATTCAGCCCGGCCAGCTGTTCATCGTCCTGCAGGGCGCAAGAGACGGCCATGATTTCATCCCCATGGCCATGGAGAAAGGCGCAGCCGCCGTGCTGTGCAGCCGCAAGGTGGGGGATTATCCCGCCATCTATGTGGCCGATCCCCGCATCGCCCTGGGCCGGATCGCCCGGGCCGAGCGTCAGCGTCTGGGCTGCAAGGCCGTGGCCATCACCGGAAGCGTGGGCAAGTCCACCACCAAGGAAATGGTGGCCCAGGTGCTGGAGGGGTCGTATCGCGTCAGCAAGACCCCTGCCAACCATAATAACGACATCGGTATGCCCATGGCGATCCTCGCCATGCCCGCCGATACCGAGATCGCCGTGCTGGAGATGGGCATGAACCATTTCCGGGAAATGGCATATCTGAGCAGCATCGGCCAGCCCGATATCGCCGCCATCGTCAACATCGGCACCATGCACATCGAGAATCTGGGCAGCCGGGAGGGCATCCGTCAGGCTAAGCTGGAGATCCTGGAGGGCATGAGCCCCGACGGCAGGCTGATCCTCAACGGCGACGACAATATGCTCGCCGCCCTGCCTGAAAAGCCTGCCCAGGCCGTGACCTACTTCGGCACTGATGCTGCAAGCCATGACGTCTGGGCGGAGAATATCACCGAAGAAGCCGGCCGCATCAGCTTCACCGTCCACGCCGACGGCCGCAGCTTTGCTGTGGAGCTGCCTGTGGAGGGCATGCACTTCGTGCCTGATGCCCTGGCCGCCGTTTCCATCGGTCTGATGATGGGTGTTCCCATCCAGAGCATCCAGGAGCGTCTGAGCATGTTCCGGAATATGCAGGGCCGCCAGGAGATCTTTGAGCGAAACGGCATGACCATTATCTCCGACTGCTACAACGCAGGCCCCGAGTCCATGGCTGCCGCTCTGGCTGTCCTGGGCAAGCGCAGCGGCCGCCGCATCGCCGTCCTGGGCGATATGCTGGAGCTGGGCGACTGCGCCTGGGCGGAGCACTACCGCATCGGCCGCATCGCGGCAGAAAATGCCGAGCTGATCTACGCCTACGGCCCCAACGCCCATCGTGTGGTGGGCGGTGCCGTCACCGGCGGCAAGTCCGGCAGCCAGACCCGTGCCTTCGAGACCCATGAAGAGCTGGCGGCCACCCTGAAGCGGGTGTGCAAGCCGGGTGATGTGCTGCTCTTTAAGGGCAGCCGCGGCATGCGGATGGAAAACGCTTTGGAACTCTTCCTCAAAGAAGAAAAATAATACGGAGGAAACGTACTTATGACCAGAATTCTGATTACCGCCCTGGTGTCCCTGATCGTCACCGGCATCATCGGCCATGTGCTGCTGCCCATCCTGCGGGCATTGAAGGCAGGCCAGTCCATCCGCGAGATCGGCCCCACCTGGCACAATGTCAAGGCCGGCACCCCCATGATGGGCGGCGTGATGTTCGTCCTGTCCGCCATCCTTTGTACCGCCTGCAATATCCCCTTTATGGAGGATTATTCCGCCATATTTGCCCTGCTGGTGGGCTTGTGCTTCGGTTTCATCGGCTTCCTGGATGACTATACCAAGCTGGTAAAGAAGCGCAACCTGGGCCTGACCTCCCTGCAGAAGGCTCTGCTGCAGATGGCTGTGTCCGCCCTGTACCTGTACATCCTGTACCGCCAGGGCGTTATGACAACCGACCTGTATATCCCCTTTGTCAACGTGTCCATTTCCCTGCATCCGGCCCTGTATATTTTCTTCGCCATGTTCGTCATGGTGGGCTGCGACAATGCCGTCAACCTGACTGACGGCGTGGACGGCCTGTGCGGTTCCGTCACCATCCCTGTCATGGTGTTCTTTGCCGCCGCCGCTGTTGCCATGGGCCGCTATGACATTGCCGTGATCCCCGCAGCCCTGGTGGGCGGTTTGATCGCCTACCTGTTCTACAACTGGCATCCCGCCAAGGTTTTCATGGGCGACACCGGTTCCCTGTTCCTGGGCGGCGTGGTCTGCGCGCTGGCCTTTGCGCTGGATATGCCCCTGATCCTGATCCTGGTGGGCTTCATCTACATCATCGAGACCATGTCCGTTATTCTGCAGGTGGGCTATTTCAAGCTGACCCACGGCAAGCGCCTGTTCAAGATGTCCCCCATCCACCATCACTTCGAAATGTGCGGCTGGAAGGAGGAGAAGATCGTCATCTCCTTCACGCTGGTCTCTGCCGTGATGTGTGTGCTGGCCTGGTTCGGCATTTCCGGCCTGGTCAAGTAAATCAACTGTCTGAAAGGAGAAATCCTATGGCCATGCAGCGACCGCTGTATGCCAAAGAGGACCGCCGGAAAAGGTCCGGTGCAACTGTGGACATCCCTTTCCTGATTCTTGTATTGCTGCTTCTGGCGGTGGGGCTTGCCATGCTGTATTCGGCAAGCTCCGCCCAGAGCATGTATGACACCGGCTATCAAAGCTCCACCCGGTATCTCCAGAAGCAGGCCATCTGTGCCGTGCTGGGGCTGGGGTGTATGTGGCTGTTCAGCCGGATCCCGGCGGAGCTTTGGTTCCGCCTGGCCTGGCCTCTTTACTGGATCAGCATCGCGCTTCTGCTGCTGGTGCTGGTGGTGGGCCAGTCCGTCAACGGTGCCCGGCGGTGGATCAACATTGCCGGCATCCAGTTCCAGCCCTCCGAGGTGGCGAAATTCACCATGATCCTGGTGCTGGCCCGGCTGACGCGCAAATTCGGCCCCGATGCGAAGAAATTCCGCTTCGGCGTCCTGGGCTTCGGCGCTGCCCTGATGGGTATCCTGGTGCCTCTGGCTCTCGAGAAGCACCTTTCCGCCATTTTGCTCATGGGCATGGTGGCGGTGGTGATGATGTTCGTGGCAGGCACCAGCCCAAAATGGCTCCTGGCGGGAGCCGGGGCGGCGGTGCTGTTCGTCATCATCTATATCAGCTTCATGGGCTATGCCGGTGACCGGGTCACCGCCTGGCTCCATCCGGAATCGGATCCCGGTGACACCGGGTATCAGATCCTCCAATCCCTCTATGCCATCGGCTCCGGGGGCCTCTTCGGCCTGGGGCTGGGCAAATCCCGGCAGAAGTACCTGTATCTGCCTTTTCAGTACAACGACTATATCTACGCTGTGATCTGCGAGGAGCTTGGCCTTGTGGGGGCGGTGCTGATCATCGTCCTCTTCGCCATGACCATCCTCCGAGGCTACTGGATCGCCCTGCGGGCAAGGGACCGGTTCTCCACTGTCCTGGCCGCGGGGCTGGTGACCCTCATTGCCATCCAGACCATCCTCAATCTGGGTGTCGTCACCAATCTGCTTCCCTCCACCGGCATCGCCCTGCCGTTTTTCAGCTACGGCGGAACTGCCCTGGCGGTGAATCTGGGGGAAATGGGGATCGTCCTGAGCATCTCCCGCTATCGAAACGCTTACAAAATACAGGAGGCTTGAATTATGAATGTGATTTTTACCTGCGGCGGTACCGGCGGCCATATCAACCCCGCCATCGCCGTGGCCAATATACTCAAAGAGCGTGACCCCAATGTGAACATCCTCTTCATCGGCGCGGAAGGCCACATGGAAGAGAAGCTGGTGCCCCAGGCGGGCTACGCCCTGAAGACCCTGCCCGGCTCCGGCCTGAGCCGCAAGCTGAGCCTGGAAGGCCTGAAGCGCAATGTCAAGGCCGTCAAGTGTGTGCTGGGCGCGGTTGCCGGCTGCAAGAAGATCATCCGGGAATTCGGCGCCGATGTCATCGTGGGCACCGGCGGCTACGCCAGCTTCCCGGCGCTGTACGCCGGCTCCCGGCTGGGGATCCCCACGGTGGTTCACGAGGCCAACGCCGTCCCGGGCCTGACCACCAAGCTGGCCGCTAATATCGCCACCCGTGTCCTGGTCTGCTTCGAGGACAGCCGCCGGTGTTACAAGAAGCCTGACGCCGTGGAGGTTGTCGGCATGCCGGTCCGCAAGGAATTCATCTGCACCACCCGGGAAGCAGCCAGAAAGGAACTGGGCCTGACCGATGAAAAGCTGGTGATCTCTGCCTTCGGCAGCCAGGGCGCCCAGGCCATGAACACCGCCATGGCCGAGCTTTTTGCCATTGAGCAGGCGAACGGCTTCCCCTTCCACCATATCCACGCCACCGGCTCCTTCGGCAAGGAGTGGATGCCTGCGCTGGTGAAGGAGAAGGGTGTTGATTACGAAAACTGCCCCACCGTGGATATCCGGGAGTATATCTACAATATGCCCACCCTGATGGCTGCGGCTGACGTGATCATCAGCCGCTCCGGCTCTGCCACCTGCAATGAGATCGCCGCCTGCGGCACCCCCTGTATCCTGATCCCGTCCCCCAATGTCACCAACGACCACCAGACCAAGAACGCAAAGGTTCTGGCTGACTGCGGCGGCGCAGTGCTGCTGCCCGAGAGCGAGGCAAGTGCCCGGCGGATCTACGATGAGGTCATGGCGCTGCTGGAGGGGGACCGGGGCGCACAGATGCGCAAGGCACTGAAGCGTCTGGCAAGACCGGACTGCGCCGACCGAATCTGCGACATCGTCTTCGAACTGGCAAAGCGCTGAGCGGAGGAAAGACTATGGCAACCAAAGAAAAGAAAGCCGGCAGAGGTAAATTCACTGCCAGAAAGAAAAAGACCCGCCAGGCGGATATGCTCCGGCGGGCATCCAGACATACGGAGCAGCGGCAGGCCCAGGAGGCAAGAAAAGCCAAGGCGCCCGCTGTGAACTACAGTCAGCCCGCGCCCTTCAACCACAGGCGTCTGGTCATCCAGCTGGGGATCGTGGCCGCTGTGGTGGTGGCCATCCTGCTGGGCATCAGCGTATTCTTCAATGTGGAGAACGTGGTGGTCCACGGAAGCGACAAGTACGACGCCTGGACCATTCGGGAGGCCTCCGGCATCAACGAGGGAGAGAACCTGCTGACCTTCGGCTCCATGCGGGCCAAGGTGCGGATTCTGGAGGAGCTTCCCTACATCCAGAATGTGCGCATCGGTGTGAGCCTGCCTGATACCGTCAATATTTATGTCACCGAATACCCCGTGGTCTACTCCATTCAGGACGCAGACAACGCCTGGTGGCTGATTGGCTCTGACGGCAAAGTGGTGGATCAGACCGACGTGGGCGCTGCTGCAGCCCATACCAAGATCCTGGGTGTGACGCTGCACGATCCCGTTGTGGGCGCCGATGCGGTGGCGGCAGAGGGACAGCCCGAGTCTGTCACAAACACCGAAGGCGAGACGGTGCCGGTGCCCGTGGTCACCAGCGGGGAGGACCGGCTGGAGGCTGCCATGACCGTCATGGCAGCACTGGAAAAGTGCGATGTGCTGGGGCAGGTGGCGTCTGTTGACGTAACCAAGCCCGGCGATATCATCGCCTGGTACAGTGACCGGTTCGAGGTGCTGCTGGGCGGTACCGGCAGCATGAACAAGAAGATCGCCTGGATGCGTGACGCCGTCGCACAGATGGAGCAGTACCAGACCGGTACTCTGGATGTGACCTTCACAAATTATCCCAACCAGGCAGCCTTTACACCTTTTGAGTAAGGCAGCCATAAAAGGAACAAAGATTTTGTAAATTCTTTGCCCAAAATCGAGAAATTCTATTGACCAAATTGAATTTTGGGGATAGAATATAGAAGTACGAATGTAAATTCAGACAGTAGCGGCATTGGCCGCACTGCCAAACGATACATAGGAGGAAGTTTTTATGATCGAAACTCTGCAGGATCGCGTTGTTAAGATCAAGGTGATCGGTGTCGGCGGCGCCGGCAACAACGTTATTAACCGTATGATCGAGTCCGGCGTGGAAGGCGTCGATTTCGTCGTCGTCAATACCGACAAGCAGGACCTGAACAAGTCCAACTGCGGCAATAAGATTCAGATCGGTGAGAAGCTCACCGGCGGCATGGGTGCCGGCTCCAAGCCCGACATCGGCAAGAAGTCCGCTGAGGAGAGCCGCGCTCTGATCTCCAAGGCTCTGGAAGGCACTGACATGGTCTTCATCACCGCCGGCATGGGCGGCGGCACCGGTACCGGCGCAGCGCCCATCGTGGCTGACCTGGCCCGCGAGGCGGGTATCCTGACCGTCGGCGTCGTCACCAAGCCCTTCAAGTTTGAGGGCGCCAACCGTATGCGTCAGGCCGAGGCCGGCATCGCCGAGCTGGGCGAGAAGGTGGACTCCCTGATCATCATTCCCAACGACCGTCTGAAGTACGTTACTGACCAGAAGATCACCTTCGCCAACGCTTTCGGCATCGCTGACGATGTGCTGAAGCAGGCCGTCACCTCCATCTCCGAGCTGGTGGGCTTCTCTGACAAGGTCATCATCAACCTGGACTTCGCTGACGTCTCCGCCGTCATGAAGGACGCAGGCCGCGCACACATGGGCGTGGGCACCGCCACCGGCCGTGAGAAGGCTGAGCAGGCTGCCAACGCCGCTGTTTCCAGCCCCCTGCTGGAGACCTCCATCAACGGCGCTACCGGCGTTCTGGTCAACGTCACCGGTTCTTCCGAGATGACCCTGGACGATGTTGAGATCGCTGCCGGCATCGTGCAGGAGGCTGCAAGCCCCGAAGCCAACATCATCTTCGGCGCCACCGTCTCCGAGGACTTCGAGGACGAGCTGCGCGTTACCGTCATCGCCACCGGCTTCGACGGCAAGGCTACTCAGTCCTTCCCCGCCAAGGCAGAGGAGAAGGCTGCTGAGGCTGCTCCCGCTGCTTCCGCTGCCGCCAAGCCCGCCGATGTCACCGACATCGACGAGATCTTCAAGATCTTCGGCCGCTAAGCCAATCAAGCCCATGATCCCGGCCCATCACGGGCCGGGATCTTTGCTGTAGGAAAGGAGTGTTTTCCTGTGAAGATTCTGGTGGTCAACGACGATTCCATCTCCGCCCCCGGCATCGCTGCGCTGGCGAAAGCCGCTGCACAGTTCGGGGAGACAACCGTGGTGGCGCCGGAATTCCAGTGCAGCGCCCTGTCTCAGAAGCTGACCCTGCGGCAGAAGCTCCGGGTCAAGCGGGTGGAGGATTTTCCGGTCCCGGTCAGGGAAGCCTGGCAGGTAGACGGCACCCCCGTGGACTGTGTCAAGGTTGCACTGGACTATGTTCTGAAAGAAAAACCGGACCTGGTGCTTTCCGGCATCAACAACGGCTACAACGTGGGCTTCGATATTGCCTATTCCGGCACCGTTGGCGCGGCATTTGAAGCCGCCCGGCAGGGGATCCCCGCCATGGCCTTTTCCGTTGCATCCAACGCCCATCTGAGTGCTGCGGAGAATTATCTGACGGAAATTCTTCGGGAACTGCTGGCGGAAAGGCAGGACAGGGGAGCGGTCTGGAATGTGAATTTTCCCGCCCTGAACGGTAAGTCCCTCCGGGGGATCCTCCGGGACCGTCCCGTGGCGCAGGTGGGCATGTATTCGGAAAAGTACATCGAGACAATGGACGATGACGGCTGTGTGGCCCTGGTCTGTCAGGGCATCCCCACAGAAGATTCCGCCATCGGTGCAGAGACTGATGCCGCGGCTGTCCGTCAGGGCTGCATCTCCATCAGCAGGCTCCGTGCCTATTAAGGGAGGAAACATGGACGCTTACAAAAATCTCGCCGCCAGCTATGACCGGCTGACCAACGACGTGGACTACGCCGCCACGGTGGAATTTTACGAGCAGATCCTGGCCAGGGAGGGCGTGAAGCCCCGCACCTGCGTGGATCTGGCCTGCGGCACCGGCTCCATCACCGCCATTCTGGCGCAGCGGGGCTACCGGGTCACTGCTGTGGACATGTCCGAGGAGATGCTCACCGAGGCTGCCATGAAGACCATGGACATGGAGAACATGCCGCTCTATTCCTGCCAGCGGCTGGAGCGGCTGTGTCTGCCCCGGGCGGTGGATATGGCAGTCTGCGCCCTGGACAGCCTGGACTATATCACGGATCCTGCGGACTGTGCCGAGGCTATCCGGCGGACGTACAGGGCGCTGAATCCCGGCGGCATTTTTATTTTTGATGTGAATACCCCGGAAAAACTCCGGGCCATGGACGGTCAGGTGTTCCTGGACGAGGACGATGATGTCTTCTGCGTCTGGCGGGGTGAATTTGATGAAAAGACCAATATCTGCTCCTACGGCATGGATCTGTTCCAGCGCCAGGGGGAGGTATGGCAACGCTCCTTCGAGGAGCACCGGGAGTACGCCTACTCCCGGGCGCAGCTGACCGGCTTTCTGAAAGCGGCCGGCTTTACACATATCGAAGTTTACGCGGATCGGCTGTTTGAGGCCCCCAGGGAGGGGGAACAGCGGATCTACTTCAAAGCAAGAAAGGGTAAGATAAAATGAAGGACTATTTGGTTCGCGGTATGACCATGGACGGCTTCGTCAAGGTGGTGGCCATCCGCTCCACCGAGCTCGTCCGCCGCGGTGCCCAGATCCACGGCACCACTCCCAATGCAACGGCCGCTTTCGGCCGTGCGCTGACGGCTGCCTCCATGATGGGCAATATGCAGAAGGTGGAGGACGGCTCCATGACATTGCAGATCCGGGGCGGCGGCCCCATCGGCACCATCACCTGTGTGTCTGACAGCCAGGGCAATGTCCGCGGCTACGTCACCGAGCCCAATGTGCCCCTGGTGGAGAAATATCCCGGCAAGCTGGATGTGGGCTCCACCGTGGGCGTGGACGGCAGTCTGACGGTCATCCGGGATCTGCAGATGAAGGAGCCCTATGTAGGTTCCGTGCCCCTGATCTCCGGCGAGATCGGCGATGACGTCACTGCATACTTTGCACAGAGTGAGCAGACGCCCACCGCCTGCGCCCTGGGCGTGCTGGTGGACACAGACTGCTCTGTGAAGGTGGCCGGCGGCTACCTGGTGCAGCTGCTGCCCGGCGCCCCTGACGAGGTCATCGACGAGCTGGAGGCAGGCATCAAGCGTGCCGGTGCTGTTACCAAAATGCTGGAGAACGGTATGACCCCCGAGGATATTCTGGGGCAGGTCTGCGGCAGTCTGGGTGTGGTATTCATGGAAACTGCTGAGGTGGGCTATAAATGCTACTGCACCCGGGAGCGGGTGGAGAGCGCGCTGATCAGTCTGGGCCGTAAGGAGCTGCAGGAGATCGCCGACGAGGGCGAAGCATTCCCTGTAGAATGCCAGTTCTGCGATACGGTCTACAAGTTCACCCCCGATGATATCCGGGAACTGATGGCAAACAGCTAAAGTTTTGAAAAAAGTGCTTGACAAATATCTCAGCAGCGTGTATAATAATCCACGTTGCTGAGATGCGCAAGCATCGAAGCGATCCGGGAGCATAGCTCAGCTGGGAGAGCATCTGCCTTACAAGCAGGAGGTCACAGGTTCGAGCCCTGTTGTTCCCACCATTTATCTGGCCCTGTGGTGCAGTCGGTTAGCACGCCAGCCTGTCACGCTGGAGGTCGACGGTTCG
>JAFTVM010000071.1 GCA_017465745.1 Oscillospiraceae bacterium | reverse complement strand
TGTCAAGTACTTTTTTCAAGTTCTTTCAAACTTTTTCGACCGCTCACATCCAAGCCTTTGCTCAGCGCAGCTTATTCAGTTTACCACATCTTTCGCTCTTTGTCAAGTCCTTTTTTCGAGTTTTTTCAAACTCTCAAAAGCTCTTTCCAAATTCGCTGGGATCCAGTATTCTGTTTGTTGCCGTTTTCACAGCAACTTGAATATCTTAGCACATCTCGTCCCGTTTGTCAAGACCCATTTTTCAGCATTTTTCGCTGATCTCTGATCCCGACGCCCCAGGCGTCCGCGCCTCATATCCAGCCGCCCTCGCGGACAGCTTGCATATATTAGCACATACCTAACTTTTTGTCAATACCCAAAACAAACTTTTTTGACATTATTTTCTTATGATCCGGTATCTGCCTTCTTCTTCTGTAATGACCGGAATTTCTCCAGTTTCTGCCAGGCGTCTTCCAGGCTTGTGGACGGAAAGGTATCTGGCGATCTCTTCCAGCGGGATCCCTTCCCGCCCATAACATACGCGAACGCTGTCTTTCAGATAGCTTCGCAGCCCGGGGATCAGCTCTTCCATCCCCTGTTCCAGAATGACATATTCCACCGTATCCAGATATATGACGCCTGCTGCAGTATCCTCCATATCCGAAAGTGCTTCCTGCATCGTTTTTCCAGTTCCTGCATCTGCCGTATCCGTGTTTACCTGCACGAGATCCTGATTTTCCGATATCGCAAGAACTTCCACCGGGATCAATTCTCCCACGTCACTGGCTTGTACAGGCAATAGAACCACTGCCAACAGCAGCAATAAATAAATTGTTATCTTCACTTTTGATTTCTCCTGTCAATGGGCTTCAGCTTTGGATCCCGGAATTTGTGGTTGATAAATCTTGGCCGCAGGACGCCGCCTTTGACGGACAGATAGGGCACGCCCAGACTCTGCAGGCCAGCCAGGTGGATCAACAGAATCAACAGCCCCACCGCTGTACCCCAAATTCCGGCAACGGCCGAGACAGCCGCAATTACGAACCGCCAGATCCGGTTTGCTTCCGCCAGATCCCGGTTCGGCTGCACGAAGCCGCAGATCCCCGCAATACTGACGCATATCAGGGCAACGGGAGAAATCAAGCCCGCTTCCACTGCCGCTGTTCCCATCACGATACCGCCGATGACGGAAACCGACTGCCCAACCGCCTGAGGCAGGTGGACGCCGGATTCCTGAAGCAGTTCAAAGGCGATGAGCAGTCCCAGCACCTCTGTGGCTGTGGAGAATGGCACCGCTTCCTTACTGTCTATAATCGAGCGCAGCAGCGGCAGCGGAATCACCGCCTGGTGATAGGTGGCCAGTGCAATGTATATCCCCGGCAGAAGCAATCCAATCAGCAGCGCCAGATACCGCAGGATCCGGATACAGGACGCCGCAATGAAGTCGCGTCCCCGGTCTTCAGCACTTTCCATCAGATAACGCAGGTCTACAGGTGCCAGATAGGCCAGCGGCAGGCCATCCACCAGAAGCCCCACCCGGCCATCCAGAATACCCTGGCAGAATTTATCACTGCGCTCCGTGTACTGGATCAGAGGAAAGGCCGTTGTCCTGGATCCGGTGACATATTCCTCCACCGCAGCCGGGGACAGAAATCCATCCACATCAATGGCAGCCAGCCGCCGCTCCATCCGACTGACCAGCTCCGGATTCGTCAATCCTTTCATATATATAATGGTAACATTGGTCAGGCTTCGCCGCCCGACCGTCGTCTGATACAGCCGCAGATCAGGAGAACGCAGATGCCGCCGGATCAGGGAGGTATTGATACGCATATTCTCCACAAAGGCATCCTTGGGGCCTTTGACGGTATTCTCCACCTCCGGCGGGCCCGGGCTGCGGTTCACCGGTGTTTTCATCTCATAGGCGATGGCCCCTGCTCCCGGAAACAGCACCACGCAGAAGCCGTTAACCAGTTTCATTGCAACATCATTCGCATCGGTGCAGGCTGAAGTGGTGGCACTGTAGACGCTGCCAGTCAGCGCCTGCTGATAGAAGGAAGCCATGGTATCCGATGCATTTTCATAAAGGGGCTTGAATACGTACTCGGCAATATTGCCCCCGGCGGTCAGGCCGTCGATAAAGTAGGCATATACCTTCAGTCTGCCGCATTGCAGCTCTCTGGACACAAAATCTCCCGCCTCAGCAAACATGGCGCGGATGCTTTCATCCGTCATTTCCATCACCTCCCGGAAAGTATGCCCCAAATACGCAAAAATAATTCCAAAATATTTGCAATCCTCCCCGGAGCGTGGTATATTAAAGTATTATAATGAGGAGGTATTGGGTATGAGCCGGGTAGGCAATGTGAAAAAGCTGACGGACAACCGTTTTCTGAATCTGTATGAACTGGAAGCCACCTTCCGGGACGGTCACACCGCGCCTTACTATGTGGCGTCCCGCCGCCGGGATGTGGAGAACATCAAGGCGGTGACCCATGACAACCATCCCGACGGCGTGATCCTCTACGGCGTTTACGGTGAAAAGAAGGACCGGATCGTTCTGATCCGCCAGTTCCGCTTCCCCATCAATGGCTACGTTTATGAATTCCCCGCGGGTCTCGTTGACCCCGGTGAGAGCCTGCTGACTGCCGGCATTCGGGAGATGAAGGAGGAGACCGGACTGGATTTCCAGCCTGTGGATACCCCCGACTGGTCCCGCCCCTATTTCACCACCATCGGCATGACCGACGAAAGCTGCGGCACCGTGTTCGGCTACTGCTCCGGCGAGCCCTCCGACGCAGGTCTTGAGGGCACCGAGGAGATCCATGTGGTGCTGGCCGACCAGGAGGAATGCAAGCGCATCCTGCGGGAGGAAAACGTGGCCATCATGTGCGCGTATATGCTGATGCATTTTATCGCAAGCGAGGGGGATCCCCTGAAATTCCTTAATAAATAAAGTAAGGAGGACACTTCATGTCCCACACCATTGCTGCCGTATCCACCGGCATGTTGGTTTCCGCCATCGGCATCATCCGCCTGACCGGCGATGACTGCGCCGAAATCGGCGGAAAAGTCTATTCCTGTAAAAACGGCAAGCCCCTGAGCGAAGCGCCCAACCGGAAGCTGATCCTGGGCGAGCTGCATGATAAAGAGGGCCGCCTCATCGACCAGTGCTGTGCCATCTACACCCGGGGTCCTCACAGCTACACCGGCGAAGATACCGTGGAGTTCCACTGCCACGGTTCCCCCGCTGTGCTGGCCGCAGGTCTCGAAGCTCTCTATGCAGCGGGTGCCCGGCCCGCCGGGCGGGGCGAGTTCACCAAACGGGCATTCCTGAACGGTCAGCTGGATCTGACCCAGGCGGAAGCCGTCATCGACCTGATCGAGGCCGACTCCGCCGATGCCGCCGCAAACGCTGCCGGCCAGGTGGGCGGTGTGCTCCAGAAGAAGCTGGCCCCCGTCTATGATGACCTGACCAACCTGTGCAGCCATTTCCATGCCGTCCTGGATTACCCCGACGAGGACATTGAGGACTTCGGCCTGGAGTCCTATGAAGCAGGTCTGAAAGCCGATGCCAAGGTCCTGTACAATCTGCTGCAGACCTACGGCCAGGGCCGTATCCTGCGCCAGGGCGTGGCTGCCGCCATCGTGGGCAAGCCCAATGTGGGTAAGTCCAGCCTGCTGAATGCCCTGGCGGGCTACGACCGGGTCATCGTCACCGAGGTAGCTGGCACAACCCGTGACACGGTGGAAGAGACCGTCATGCTGGGCAAGACCCGCCTGCGGCTTATCGACACCGCCGGTATTCGCGAAACCGACGACAAGATCGAAGCCATGGGTGTGGAGCGCTCCCGTCAGGCTGTAGAAAACGCCGATCTCGTCATCTACGTCTGCGACGGCTCCCAGCCCCTCACCGAAGAGGACGAAGCCGTCATCGATTTCTGCTGCGAGCTGCCCAATTCCATCGCCCTGATCAACAAGTCCGATCTGGGCAACTGTGTGGAGCCCCGGGATCTGCCCTTCATGCAGGTGATCCCCATCTGCGCCAAGACCGGCGAGGGTCTGGACCTGCTGGCTGACCTTGTGGATGAAATGTTTGAGAGTACTGCCCCTTGTGATGGCTCCATCCTCACCAACGCCCGCCAGTACAGCGCCATTTCCCGTGCCTACGACGCCATGCAGTCCGCCCTCCACGGTCTGAAGCTGGGTCTGACCCCCGACGCAGTGCTGACTGATATCGAGGAAGCCATGTCCGCCATGGGCGAAGTCACCGGCGCCACCGTCCGGGAAGACATCACTGCCCGCATTTTTGAACGTTTTTGTGTAGGTAAATAACATGATCTATTTGGATAATTCCGCAACCACCAAGCCCTGTCCCGAAGCGGTTGCCGCCATGACCCAGGCCATGACCGAGAACTGGGGCAATCCCAGCGCCCTGTATAGTTTCGGCATCGAAACCACCCACGCCCTTCGGGACGCCCGCCAGAAGGTGGCCGCCGCCATGGGGGCGGAGCCGGACCGGGTGTTCTTCACCTCCGGCGGCACCGAAGCCGACAACTGGGCCATCTATTCCACCGTCAAACGCTACGGCAAGCGGGGCAAGCACATCATCACCACCGCCATCGAGCATCATGCGGTCCTCAACTGCATGAAGGATCTGGAAAGCCGAGGCTTCGAGGTGACCTACCTCCAGCCCGACGAGAAGGGCAATATCACCACCGCATCCCTGAAAGCCGCCCTGCGCAGGGACACCATCCTGGTCTCCATCATGATGGTCAACAATGAGGCAGGCTCCGTCATGCCCATCCAGCAGCTGGCCAAACTGACCCACAAAATTTGCCCCGACGCCGTGTTCCATACCGACGCCGTCCAGGGTTTCCTGAAGGTTCCCTTCCAGGCCAAAACCCTGGGGGCTGATCTGATCTCCGTGTCCAGCCACAAGGTCCACGGTCCCAAGGGCTGCGGCGCCCTGTACATCGCCCCTCGGCTGCGCTCCTTCCCGGCGTTCCTGCTGGGCGGCGGTCAGGAGCAGGGCTTCCGCTCCGGCACCGAGGGTACCCCTGCCATTTTCTCCTTCGCCGCCGCCTGCGCCGCGGGCCAGGCCACTTTCAGAGAGGACATTGCCCACGAAAAGGCGCTGCTGAATGGTGTGATCGAAAAGCTGTCCCAGCTTCCCCAGGTGGTCATCAACGGTGCCCATGAGGCCCCCCACATCCTGTCCCTGTCCATCCCCGGCGTCCCCACCCAGAACACCATCAATGTCCTGCAGGATCATGGCATCTGCGTCTCCGCCGGCTCCGCCTGTGCCAAGGGCCACCGCAGCCATGTACTGGAAGCCATGAAGGTTGCCCCCGAGGCTATCGACGGCTCCTTCCGCATCTCCCTGTGCAAGGATAACACCGCCGAGGAACTCGACCTGCTGGTGAACGTGATCCGGGACGAGATCATCCCCCGGTTCTGCCGATGAAGACGGTTCTGTTCCGCCTCTGGCAGTGGACCTGGGGCTTTCCCCAGACCCTGCTGGGCTTCATCATCTATCTGATGCACAGGAACAAGCCCCATGAAATCTACCACGGCTGCATCGTCACCCATTGGGGAGCGGGCGGCAGCCTAGGCGTTGGCATGTTCCTGTTCCTTGGAAAAGCCGGCGATCCCCGGGTTCTTGTCCATGAATTCGGCCATTCCGTCCAGTCCGCCATCCTTGGCCCCCTGTTTTTGCCCGTCATGGGTATCCCGTCCTTCCTCTGGTGCAACCTGCCCTGCTGCCGGAAGCTGCGCAAAGAAAAGGGTGTGTCCTATTACCGGTTCTATCCTGAAAGTACCGCCAATTACCTCGGCAGCCTGGTCACCGGAAAGCCGTGTGATATTTGTTGAAATTTTGCACAAAACCAGTTTCATTTTCGGAGCGTCAATCGTTCAGATTGACGCTCCGAATTATTTTTCTGCAAGTTCGAGGAAAATAATTGCAGAAAACACTTGTATTCCAGTATCCAACGTGCTACAATAAGCACCGTAAAAATTCTTCCAAGGGAGGACATTTGTTTATGAGTTATGTAGATGAAATTCTGGAGCGGGTCAAGAAGCAGAACCCCAACGAGCCTGAATTCAACCAGGCTGTTTACGAGGTGCTGGAGTCCCTGCGTCCTGTGATCGAAAAGAACGAAGCCAAGTACCGCCGGGATGCCCTGCTGGAGCGTCTGACCACCCCCGAGCGTGTCATCCTGTTCCGCATCCCCTGGGTGGACGACAACGGCCAGGTCCAGGTCAACAACGGCTACCGTGTCCAGTTCAATTCCGCCATCGGCCCCTACAAGGGCGGTATGCGTTTCCATCCCTCCGTCAACCTGTCCATCCTGAAGTTCCTGGGCTTCGAGCAGACCTTCAAGAATTCCCTGACCAGCCTGCCCATCGGCGGCGGCAAGGGCGGCTCCGACTTTGACCCCAAGGGCAAGTCCGACCGTGAGATCATGGCCTTCTGCCAGAGCCTGATGAATGAGCTGTACCGCCACATCGGTGCTGATACCGACGTGCCCGCCGGTGACATCGGCGTCGGCGCAAGAGAGGTCGGCTACATGTATGGCCAGTACAAGCGCCTGCGCAACGAGTACACCGGCACCTTCACCGGCAAGGGCCTCAGCTTCGGCGGCTCCCTGGCACGCACCCAGGCCACCGGCTACGGCGTCCTGTATCTGACCGCTGAGATGCTCAAGTGCAACGGCAAATCCCTGGAAGGCAAGACCGTGGTCGTTTCCGGCGCCGGCAATGTGGCTACTTATGCCATCGAGAAGGCATGGCAGCTGGGCGCCAAGCCCGTCACCTGCTCCGATTCCAGCGGCTGGATCTACGATCCCGACGGCATCGATGTGGCTACCCTGATCGACGTCAAGCAGGTCAAGCGCGCCCGTTTGACTGAATATGTCAAGGCCCGCCCCAACGCCGTCTATCATGAGGGCAAGGGCGTCTGGACCACCCCCTGTGATGTAGCTCTGCCCTGCGCCACCCAGAACGAGCTGTTCCTGGATGACGCCAAGGCTCTGGTAGCCAACGGCTGCATGGCCGTTGTGGAGGGTGCCAACATGCCCACCACCCTGGACGCCACCAAGTACCTGCAGGAGAGCGGTGTGCTGTTCTGCCCCGGCAAGGCTTCCAACGCCGGCGGCGTCGCCACCTCTGCTCTGGAAATGACCCAGAACTCCGAGCGCCTGAGCTGGAGCTTCGAGGAAGTGGACGCCAAGCTGAAGACCATCATGGTCAACATCTTCCACAACCTGGACAATGCCGCCAAGCAGTACGGCATGGAAGGCAACTACGTGGCCGGCGCCAACATCGCAGGCTTCCTGAAGGTCGCTGACGCCATGCAGGCCCAGGGTATTGTCTAATCTCCCTATACGAATTCAGCCCCGACCAAACGGTCGGGGCTGTTTTTATAGGGATTCCAGGAATTTACGCACCTGACGGCGGTTTTTGAAGATGTGGATCTCTTTATCGGCACATTGGGCCAGCAGGCGGTAGTTTTTCTCCTGCTTATTCCTGTTGAAATTCCACACCCACTGCAGAAACTCCCAGTCGAACCGTTCCGGGCAACCATCGCCCATATCCGGGCGGACCTGGCCATAGCTGGTGATGATCCGCTTCGCCACGCCCAGCAGACATGCGAAGCGGCTGAAATCCAGATAGAGCACCGTGTCGCAGCGTTCCAGACGTTCCGGGATCGTGCGGTCAAAATTGCCGTCCATGATCCAGCTTTGCCGGGCAATGGCCGCCCGGTGTCGTTCATCAAATTCTTCCTGTGACAGGCTGACCCAGCCCGGCTTCCAGAACAGCTTGTCCAGATGCACCACGGGAAGCCCCGTCTTTTCTCCCAGTTGCCGGGCCAGGGTGGATTTTCCCGCACCGCCGCAGCCGATAATCATGATTCGTTCCATTTTTCCCTCCTTAAAATAACAAACGACGCAACCAACTTTTGTTGATTGCGTCGTTTTCAGAATCTCTTAAATACGACTAATAATTTAGTATGCGATGCCCCAGTAGACCATCTTCTTGGCGGGCTTGCCGCAGCAGGCGCAGACTTCACCCAGGTTTTCCTGTGCAAAGGGGATGCAGCGGGAAGACATACCGGCCTGCTCCTTCATGGCCAGCTCGCAATCCAGCTCACCGCACCACATGGTCTTGATGTAGCCGCCGTGCTCATCCTGCAGGGCCTTGGCCTCTTCCAAAGTGTGGGCCTCGTAGATGTGCTCATCCAGGTTCTGCTTGGCGCGCTCATACATGCCCTGATGCACCAGCTCCAGCTGCTGGGCAACGGCAGTCTCCAGTTCTTCCAGCTTGACGACGGTCTTGACCCGGTCGGTACGGCGGACCAGGACAACCTGGCCGTTCTCCAGATCGCGGGGACCGCACTCGACGCGCAGGGGAACACCCTTCATCTCATACTCGGCGCACTTCCAGCCCATGGAGTTGTCGGAATCGTCCATCTTGGTGCGGAAGCCGGCCTCGATCAGGCGGTCACGGATGGCGGCAGCGCCCTCCAGAACGCCGGGCTTGTGCTGGGCGATGGGCAGAACCACCACCTGAGTGGGCGCGATCTTGGGAGGCAGCACCAGACCGTTGTTGTCGCCGTGGGTCATGATGATACCGCCGATGAGACGGGTGGAAACGCCCCAGGAAGTCTCGTGGGGGTTGACCTTCTGGTTATTCTTGTCGGTGAATTCGATGCCGAAGGCCTTGGCGAAGCCGTCGCCGAAGTAGTGGGAGGTACCTGCCTGCAGGGCCTTGCGGTCGTGCATCATGCACTCGATGGTGTAGGTAGCCTCGGCGCCGTTGAATTTCTCCTTCTCGGTCTTCTGGCCCCGGGTGACGGGCATGGCCAGCACGTTCTCGCAGAAGTCAGCATAGACATTCAGCATGGTCTCGGTGAAATCCTTGGCCTCCTGGGCGGTGGCGTGGATGGTATGACCCTCCTGCCACAGGAACTCACGGTGGCGCAGGAAGGGACGGGAGGTCTTCTCCCAGCGCAGAACGCTGCACCACTGGTTATACTTCATGGGCAGATCACGGTGAGACTGGCAGACATGGGCAAAATGCTCGCAGAACAGGGTCTCGGAAGTGGGACGGATGGCATACTTCTCTTCCAGACGGTCGTTGCCGCCCAGAGTGACCCAGGCGCACTCAGGAGCGAAGCCCTCCACGTGGTCCTTTTCCTTCTGCAGCAGGCTCTCGGGGATCAGCAGAGGCATGTAGACGTTCTCAACGCCCTGCTTCTTGAACTCCTTGTCCATGATGGACTGAATGTTCTCCCAGATGGCGTAGCCATAGGGACGGTAGATGAACACGCCCTTAATGGAGGAATAGTCGATGAGCTGTGCCTTCTTGCACACATCGGTAAACCACTGGGCAAAGTCCACCTCCATATCGGTGATCTGTTCAACCTTTTTATCTTTAGCCATAACTTTTCATCCTCTCTCGAAGAAATACTAGATTTCGTACTATATATTTTACCACATCTGTCAAGGGGGTTCACCAGTTTTTCCCATCTTTCCGGACTTGGCGAAGAAAACCGGAAGTTTGACAGGAATTTCGGAAAATACATTGTATTTCTTGTTCCAATTTGCTATACTGGTGAAAGAAAAACAGGAAAGTCGGTGTTTCTTATGAAATCCATCCGTGATATCTACAAGATCGGCAAAGGTCCCTCTTCTTCCCATACCATGGGCCCCGAGCGGGCTGCCAAGCTGTTCAAGAGCCAGTATCCCGATGCTGAGCATTATCAGGTGATCCTCTACGGCTCCCTGAGCAAGACCGGCGTGGGCCACGGTACCGACCGGGTCATCCGGGAGGTTCTGTCTCCTGCTCCCACCGAGATCATCTTTTCCGAAGAGGATCTGCCTCATTCCCATCCCAACACCATGGATCTGATTGCTTTTGCGGGCGACAGCGTGCAGGGAGGTCTTCGGGTAGAGTCCATCGGCGGCGGTGATATCCGTATCCCCGGCCAGCCCGGCGCCGCAGAAAGCCCTGAGGTCTACGCGGAAAATACAGCCGCTGATGTGATGGCCTACTGCAGGGAACACGGCCTGACCCGGATCAGCGACTATGTGGAGCATTATGAGGGTGCTGAGATCTGGGACTTCCTGGACACGGTCTGGAAGACCATGAAAAACGCCATCGCCGAGGGCCTGGAAGGTAGCGGCATCCTCCCCGGCGGCCTGAACGTGAAAAAGCGTGCCAAGAAGCTCTACACGCTCTGCGTTCCCGATGAGACGCCCCAGCTCTGGGAAACCCGGATCCTCAGCGCCTATGCCTTCGCCGTGTCGGAGCAGAATGCCGATAACGGCACTGTGGTCACCGCACCCACCTGCGGCGCCTGCGGCGTTCTCCCCGCCGTGCTGCGGTATATGCAGGAGACCCGGAACCTGACGGACGAGCAGATCCTCCGTGGACTTGCCACCGCTGGCATCATCGGCAACCTGACCAAGCGCAACGCCTCCGTTTCCGGTGCCGAATGCGGCTGCCAGGCTGAGATCGGCACCGCCTGTGCCATGGCTGCCGCCGCTCTGGGCGAGCTTTTCGGCAACACTCTGGTGCAGGTGGAGTACGCCGCAGAGGTGGCTATGGAGCACCACCTGGGCCTGACCTGCGACCCCATCTGCGGTCTGGTGCAGATCCCCTGTATCGAGCGCAACGCCGTGGGTGCCCTGCGGGCACTGAACGCCTGCAACCTGAGCTACTTCCTCTCCGACAGCCGCAATATCAGCTACGACATGGTCTGCAAGGCCATGTATGAGACCGGTCTGAATCTGAGCCACATGTACAAGGAGACCAGTGAAGGCGGTCTGGCGCGAATCTATCCCACCCGCCTGGAAAAGATGATGGCAGAGCTGCCTAAGTGCTGAGCAGCCTCCCGGAGTCAATGGAAATTAACCGTAGTATTACCGGCCGCCCCTCTTTCAGGGGCGGCTTTTTTGCGCTGCGCGCATGCTTTGGAACAGTAATACCCCCGATATTCCCATGGAATACCGGGGGTATTGACATTAATTCACGTTATTCGGAGATATTGATCAGCCGGACAACGGTCTCCACTTCCCGCTTCAGCTGGGGGTTGGATTTGCTAAGAATCTCGTAGCTGATTTCGAAGTAACCGCCGCGCAGGGGATTGCCATTGGAATCGGGGGCGCCGGGTGCCACATAGGTGATCTCAAAATCATTGACCATCAGATCGGGGTAAGCGCCGATATTGACAAGCTCCACGATATCCGAGTTTACCAGATTCCGCATCTGCAGGACGCCGCGGGCCTTATTTCCCTGCTCGTAAGGGATATGGAAATAGGCGTCACGGATACCGTATTCGACACTGGTAAAAACGAAACCGACATCATCCTTCAGGATATAGCTGCCGGAAGCGTCCACAAAGGCATCCTCCGGATTTGCAGCAGTACCCTCGTTGATCTCGATATCCACGCTGTATCGCAGGATATCGCCCAGCGCTGTGTTCAGGATTCCGGCCATGGATGCGCTGTCGGACTCAAAAACGGCCTCATTATAAATCAGCATACCCGTATTCATCGTTGCGCCCATACCGGCCACAAGGATGACCAGAACCACCAGAACGGCCAGCATTTCGATCAGGGTAAAACCCGCATTCATTCTCTTCATGCTCAGCCTCCTGTGCTTCTGAAGTAGGAGAACAAGCCATTGTCCTCCGCCTGATAGAGCTCGACCTCAACGGGGATGGTCTCACTGAGTGCGGAGCCGCCCTTCGGCGTGATCTTCATCGTGAGGGTCTGCTCTATGCCGTCGCCCTCTGCCTTTTCTGCGACCAGCATCTGGCTCTGCACCTGCCGGTCAACGGTCTTGGCCGTGTCGTTAATGTTACCGGCAGCCATAATCATGGAGTACATAGCGACGGAAGCAAGGGTAAAGATCAGGACGGCGCACAGGGTTTCAACCAGGCTTTCGCCCTTTCTGGATAAAATCTTTCGTAAGATTCGCTTCATGCTTATGCACCTCCTTTTTCGATGTAGGCAGGATCCCAGGAGATCGTGATTCTGTTGCTCAGCTTGGTGACATCCCAGTCACCGCTGACCGAATTAACAGTGAGATTCTCCGTTGCTGTGATGGGACCGACCGAAAGTTCACTGGTATAGGCATTGGCAGAGACAGTCATCTGGGTATACGCGCCGAAGCCGATACAGAAATCATACAGCCGGTTGCCGGTTCCGGAGGCGAAGCTGGCAGTAAAGCTGTCGGACGCGGCTCCATCGGCGGCAGGAATGCCATAGATATCGATGGAACCCTCCGTGACATAGCCCGTGCTGTTTTTGCACCAGAAATCACCCAAACCAAAGGCATTGGATGCTTCGCCCACCTTGGGGCCATAGTAGAAGCCCTCCAGCTTCACAGTAAGGGCGGAGTCCCCCAGATCAATCTCATTTTCTGCCAGGTAACGCAGAACCGCAGTCTCATACATGATCCTCTGGACAGCTGACATGGTGTTTGTTTCCGTAAACTGGGCGGAAAAGGTGATCGCGTGATCCAGGATGGTGGAACGGCTCGTGTCGGGAACCTTGCTGCCGTTGGCGAGGACCGTAATGGGATCGTAGCGGATATCGATGTCGCTAACGGTCAGCTTTGCCTTGACAGTCCCGGCTCCATCGATCTCGTCGGCCAGAAGCTGACAGGCGGAGCGCTGATTCAGGAAGTCCTGTTGGTCGGACAGATGCTTGACCCGGTATCCGTTGGCGGATGCCGCCGCGAGGACGGCACCGCCAACGAAAAGGCAGAACATCATGAACACGATCGCAATCAGCATGGATGCACCGGATTTGGAGCGAAGTTTGTTGACGATGGAATTCATAACTTACGCTCCTTTCTTATTTGTAGGTTACGTACTGACGTTCATACTTTACGTCGTCCAGATGATTGAATGTATACTCCAGATACGTCTTTCCGTTTTCTGTGACAGGAAGCAGACTGAATTCCGTGACATCTCCATATTTGAAAGTGCCGGCAGTAAACTTCAGTTCCGGTTCCTTAACGGAGTAGAAATTCGACAGAACAGCGGCAACATCATAGGAGGAAGTGGCAGTAAGCTGAGAACCGTTATACGTGAAAACATTCTTGTAGATTTCCTCGTAAGGCTTAAACTCAGACGGAAGTTCGATGCTTCCATTTTCACCAACAGTCATATTTCCGGTACTGAGGAAATATTTCCCGTTTGCTGTCAATTCACTATTCAGAGTATAGATGTCGAAGGTGAAGGTCTTCTTTCTAAAGCCCGTATCTTCCTTGGGATCAATGGACGTTTCCGTATTAGTTTCATCCATGTAATACAGGGTGGCTTTATATCTATACCAGAACAATTCACGTTCCTCGGAATATACAATTCTTGTTATCTTGCCGTATTGATCGGTGTTGGGAATGTTGTAATAGTAGTTTTTATCAGAATAAGATTGGCTACTATTAACAGAAAGAGTATAAGGATCAAATTTGCCGGTGAAAGCACTACCAGCAGAGAATACGCTTCCAGAGTGCTCACTTACGGAGTAGAAATACTCATCATAGCCTACCATCTGCTCTTTGATTGTTGTTTCATTTTGATAATAGAAATAACAACCGTTAAAGGCCGGGACAACAGAGAGATAAAATTCTGCGGGGTACACAGTAAAGCCATCAACTGTATACGTGTTGTCCTCCGTATTGAAGCTATCACCATAAACGGTCTTCTGGTCAACATCTCCCAGAGAAGCCCAGGTATTGCTCAGAGCGTTCTTTGCAACGCCTGCCTGTCCAATAAACTGGTACGTGTCGTTATTTTTGTGGTTATTGTAACAGCTTGTAAAAGTACCAGTAGAGGCATATCCGACGAACATACCGACAGGGCCCTTGTCCTCGCTGGTCACGTTGAAGGTATTGCCGCTAACCGTATCAGTCTTTTGGGCATTCATCCAATCAGTATCGACGGAAACATTGACGTAGACATTGCTGACGGTGCCGCCGGTCATCTTACCAACTGCGCCGCCGATGACGTAAACTCTGTCCGCACCGGTTCCGGTCTGGTTGATCTCGCCGGATGCATCGATTGCAACCAGGTTGATGATGCCGGATACGTCGGTTGCGGTCGTGCTGCCTGTACCGGTGATGGTACCACTGTTTGCACCAACCAGACCACCGATGATGGCCTTGTCGGAAGCAGTCTGCGTATAGGCAACATTCAGCATGGTCTTGCCGTTGCTGGTAATACCTGCGTTAACGGAATCGGTCTTGACGCCGGTGTTGATGCCAGCCAGACCGCCGAACACGAGCGTCGTGTCATCTGCGCCGGTCAGATTGACCTGTGCGTTGCCGCCGTCCTTGTTGGTCAGCGCGCTGCCGGAGATCGCACCGTTGTTGGTGCCCACCAGACCACCGACATTGGCGTCGCCGCTCAGGGTAATGTTCAGGGTGTTCACCATCGCGTTGGTACCGGACAGGGTCTCGCCGGAAGGAATCTGATCCGCGATGACACCAAAATTGCCGGATGCCTTCACAGCGACCGTACCGGCGGTCACGCTGCAATCGGTGATGGAGGTCTTATTCGCAGCAACCAGAACGCCGCCAATGGCACTTTCGCTGTTGGTGAAGTCCGCACTGCCGGTGGTAACACTGACACCGCTCAGCACAGCACCGGAGCCGGTGGTACCAATGGCGCTTGCGGTCATCTTTCCGGCGACTCCAATGGCCGTACCGCTCAGTTCGCCGTTCAGCTTAGCGACGACATTTGCAGAGGCATCGCCGGTCACATTCACAGTGACATCGGTCATAAAGCCGTCAAGGTTCGCCACGAGATTTGCATTCAGGCCCGCGGAGGCAATGGAATAATTTCTGACCATACCGTCAACGTCGCCGGCGAACAGGACAGCAGCGATGGAATCGTTACCGTCATTGACCATGAGGGCAGCCTGATTGAGGGTATCCTCCGCAGGCGCAGCACCCTGCAGAGTGCCGCCGGCGAACGTGCCGACCAGAGGCTGAGAACGGGAGGTCATGGTAATATTGCCGGTGGTGACAGTGCCGGAATTGAGGCTCGTGATCAGGGGCTTTGTGACTGCTGCGGCATTGATTCCACCGACGGTCACATCGCCACTGACCGTACCGAACAAGCTGCCGGAAACATCGTTTGTGGTGATAGAATCAGCATTGACCGCACCTGCGGAAATGGTATTGACCAGACTGCCAGCCACATCACCGACAGTGATGGCGCCAAGATTCAACTCAGCGCTTCCCTTCACTTCATTGACGAGCCGTGCATTGGTACCGAGGTCGCCCAGGTTCAGGTTGCACAGATTCAGCTTCTTACCATCGACTGTGCCAACAATAACGCCGTCAAGCGCTTTCTCTGTATTGCTCAGGGAGAACGCGATATCAGAATCAGCCGCCACCGTGCCGATCACAGTACCGGTGCTGCTGACCGTAGCAGCGGTGATGGATAGAGTTTTGTCTGTGGATGCATTGATGCTGCCGATCAGTTTGCCGCTGATGTCACCGTTGACGGTGATATTGCTGCAATTGAGAGTACCGCTGACAGTGCCGATGGCACCGTTGGCGGAAGTAACATTGCCATTGATGGTCAGGCCCTTGCTCAGGGTCACCGTACCGCTGATGGTATCGAAGATGGAGCCTTCCACATTTCCGGTGGTGACAATCTTGTCAACAGTGAAATTGTTGACAGTGGTGGCAATACTGCCGCTGCTGCCGATATTGCCGACAGTCAGGCTGTCCAGCTGGACGCTGCCGCTGACTGCGCCGAAGGCGGAAGCATTGATATTGCCCAAGGTCAGATTCAGATTGCTGACAGAACCATCAGAGGCAACACCGTTCATCCAGCCGTTGGCAGCTGCGGATGCATTCAGAGCGTAGTCGTTGCCTGCATAAGTACCGGCAAAGTTTTTAATGGTGGCAAAGTTCTTGGTCAACGTAATGTCATGGGTCTGGCTGTAGCTGCCGCTGTTGGTGACCTTTGCCAGCTGATCTTCGGTACGGATCACATGGGTGTTCACGGAACCGAACTCAAGGGCATAGTCTGCACCAATGGTGACGGATGTTGCCGCATCGCCGGGTTCGGGATTGACCAGGATCTCCGTGACAGTAACGGTGGACTGCGTGGGAACCAGCTTGTGGAAGCTGTAGACAATATCAGAATTCAGAGAAGTGGTAAGAATGGGAAGCACGTCTCCAATGGTAGCGCCGGTAACCTTTACAGGTGCGGACACCGCCTTGTAAAACAGCGCGTAGCCGGCATCCTTGATGATTCCTTCTTCATTGAACTCATCGCTGCTGCTCACCTGCTTCTTTTCCACCGTCTGGCTGGGATCGGACAGGTCATGGACCATGATCTTCCATGTGCCGTCCTGATACTGCTCGTAATAGGCCACGCCGAATGCGTACTGGGGCGGATTTGCCCAGTTGCCGTAATGGGCACGGAGCATGGGATAGACATAACCGGTGCTCATCTTGGAGTAGGAGTAGGCATCGTACACGCCGCCGGCAAACCATCTGGTGCCGTTCTTGCCGTTCAGGGCATCCATGGTCAGATTCACAGGGCTGGTCTGATTCATGACGCCATCGGCATTATACAGCACAGCACTGGTGCAGGTGTCATCCACAGGCACATCCAGATCGACAAAGTATGCACTGGTGACCTTGCCTGCGCCGGAATTACTGATCTCGGCGGTGGTCACATTGTCGGTGGTGGAGGTGCTGCCGTTGCCGTACCAGCCGTAGCTGTTGACCACGGTGCCGGAGTTACCTGCAATGAATGCACTGCCGCCGTCGATGGTGACGTTGGCGCTTGCGCCGTTGATGGTACCGGCGTTGTTGACTGCGAAGCCCGCAATGACGGGTGCAGTGGTTCCATTGGAAACGCCGACAATCTTGCCCAGGGCGTAGCAGTTGTTCAGGCTGACATTCTGACCCACATTCACGGCAAAGCCTGCTGCATTGGCGCCTGTGATGGTCAGGTTGTCATTGCTGTTATAGCGGTAATCGGCGGAGGTATTGACCAGCGCGGGAGTGACGCCGTTGCCGCTGATCAGGATGCCCTTGTCGCTGATCGTCGCGGCAAAGCCTGCGGCGTTGCCGGCGGAGGTAATGGTACCCATACCCGCAACCTTGGAATCGGTGATATCATTGCTGATCTCACAGGCAAAGCCTGCGGCATCCGCACCGCCGGAAATCTGTGCAGCGCATGTAGGTCCAGCAAAGGATACATTGACAAGCTTGTTGTTTGTATCCAGCTTCTTGTTATAGGTGTAGCCGCCCATAACGACGGAGCCATTTTTTACGGTGCCGCTCACCGTAACAGCGTAACCCGCTGCACGGCCGGAAGTGTCGTCGGCGGTGATGGCAGCGTCCTGAAGGGAGACAGACGTACTGCTGAAGCTGCCGACATTGATATCCAGTGCCATACCGGCTGCGGCAGTGGTACCGTTGATGGATCCCCCGGTGACAGTAATACCGGAATTATCAACAACAGCGTTGGAAGCCTTGCCGAAAACGCCGGCTGCACTGTCTGCAGTCATGCTGCCCTTCAGATTCACGTTGACATTCTGCAGTTCAGTACTGTCGACGACTGCGGCTGCGCCGGCAATCACAGTGTCTTCGACAGTGCTTTCTTCATCGACCGTGTTTTCGAAATCACCCTCGAGGAACAGGGTCAGGTTGGTAACCTTACCGCCCTTCAGGCTACCCGCGAAGCCGCCGGCATTGGCAGCCTCAGCAGTCAGGCCCTTGAACATGGCGGGGATCATATCGGCGGTCAGATTCTCTGCCTGGCCGGCAAAGCCGCCGAAGTTTGTTGCGGTGGTGGTGATGGGGTTGACAAATGTCATGGAGCAGTTGCTGACACTGGCGCCCAGCAGTTCACCCACGCCGGTGCCCGCATTGGATGCATTGACAGCCACATCGCCATTGGACGCGCCGGTCTTATCGAGGACGAGGCCGATATCGCAGTCCGTGATGACAGCGGAAGTTGTCTCTTCACCGGTGGCAGTATCCGTCACCTTGACGCCGGACACCTTACCTGCCAGGAGACCCGCACCGTTGACAGCGTTCACAGTAATCTTGCCATCGAGCAGAATATCCACATCTTCGATGCTGCCGCTGCTGACAGCGGCAAGCAGACCGGCGTATTTGGTTTCCTCGGTGCCGATGGTGATACCATCCTCTCCACCGTCCAGCTGAATGTTCAGCGTGGAGATCAGGCCGTCAGAGCCGATGTTGCCGAAGTAGCCGCTGGTGGTGGGCAGGCCGATGATGGCGGGCTTTTCGACGTAGCCGCCGATGCTGGTATAGGTAGCATTGAAGGGAGCCTCGTCCGTACCAATGCCGTTGACAACGGGAGCAGTTTTGCCTGTTCCCCAGTTATAGGTGGATGCGTCCAGATTCAACTGCTGGATAAAGGTGTAATCCTTGCCCCAGACGTTCTTCACGGACGCAGCGTTCATGGAAGCAAACTGACGGGCAGTACGGATCAGAATGGTATCGGGATTTGCGGGATAGGAAACGGCGCCGCTGTTGACTTCCACCTTGTTGATCTGGGAGATGGCGGTGTTGGGATTGTACAGGGCCCAGAATTCCTCAGACTTATCACCGAGCACGACGACGATCTTGATGGCGCCATAGTAACTCTTACCGCTGTTGCCTGCCCCCACCGTGAGCGTGGGCAGCTTGGTGACATAGTAGGAGCTGTCGTCGGGGCTGGTAGCGGAAGTCAGGGTAATGCCGTTGGGCTCAGGCTCCAGCGGACCTGCCAGAGGCGTGGTACCATTTTCTGCGTACACATAGATGGTGTCATCTTTTGTTCCGCTGAAAACTGCATAGCCGTCAGCCACAATGACGGTATCATCATCACTGTTCAGGTTGGAAGTCTCAGCACGGTCGAAATAATAACCATCGGTCTTGGTCGTACCGCTCTGGTAGGTCTCATAGTAAGCCAGACCGCCGGCCAGAGGAGGCTCCTGCCAGGTGCCGTAGTAATCCATACTGTTCAGCTTCGGGAAGGGATACACCATGCCGGTGGTCACTTCGCCGTAATAATGGGTGCTGCCCTCAGTGGCATTATGCCAAACGTCAGAGGGGAAGCCTTCGGCATAGCGGCTGAAATAAAGATCCTCCAGTGTTTTATCCTTGCTCCTGATTCCGCGCTCCTGCATAAACTCATACAGATCGAAGTAGAACTGGTATGTAGACCGGGCGTTATCGATGATTTCATAGATAAGCTTTAGATCATTCAAAATATCGCTCAAAGAAGAACCGTTCTTAAAGTAATCAGAAATCAGATCTCTCACCATACCATACACTGCTTCGATAACCGAAGCATCCAGGTTATAGTTCTTCAGCAGTTCGATCTGACCCTCGGGATCTTCATTGGAGATCCAGGTAGCGGTATCGTACTTCACATGCAGATCGATCAGGTCAGAATAACCGATGGGGTTGGCACACTTGTTGGAGGAATGCTGCTTGACCTTCTTGTTGTTGCTGTACTGGCTCAGATAGTAGCTGTCCTTGAAGATGTAATAGGTCTGATATTTGGGATCCTTGCCCTCCATAACCTGATAGGGCGCATAGAGTCTGTAGTAATCTGCGCTGTAGTAGGCCTTCAGCGTACCGTAGTTGACATCGATCTTGCCGTTGGTACCGGAGAAGTTCTCCAGGAAGTATCCGCTGCTGTCCAGGCACATGCCAATGCTGTAGCAGTTCTCAAAGACGGTGCGCTGCGCCACCTTTTCGGAGCTGGTACCGGAAGCCTGATGGCCGTAAGCCTTGGTCTCGTCATAGCACATCATACCCACGAAGCCGCCGGTGGCAGTGGTGTCGGTGATGTTCTTGACGCTGCCGGAGGCGAAGCAGTTGGTGTAGCGGGTACCGTGGCTGGTGCCGACGAAGCCGCCGCCGCCCATACTCAGTCTGCCGTTACCGCCCAGCCCCAGATAGGTCGTGATATCGTCGGAGGAACCGCTGGACTTGGCGTAGGTGTTGGACACGCGGACATTGCCGCTGGCGTAGCATTTATAGAAATTGGTCAGCTGGGAGTTGCCGATGAAGCCACCGACACCGTTGGAGTAACCGAAATCCTTGTCCGGAGAGGAATTATTGTCGTAGTCCGTCACAATACCACGCATGGTGCCGCTGACAGGCACGGCTGCGAAGCAGTCGGCAAAGGCCAGATGGGCCAGGTCGCCGTCAATGACGCCGTTGGTGGTGCGGTGGGACTTTGCATAGCCCACCAGGCCGCCGACAGCACCCTGTCCGCTGACGCCGTACCAGGTCTGATCAGCTGTCTTGGAATAATCCGTCTGTGCCTGATGGGAGCCGTGGTCAGCATAACTCCAGTTGAAGCCCTGAATCTTGGTATCCAGATAGACGGAGCAATTGGTGACCAGGGTGTTGTAGCCGCCGGCACCGATCAGCGCACCGGTCGCAGGGTCGGTATAGGTGGAAGTATTGGTCGTAACAACATCAGCAAAATCATGGCCCTTGATGATGGGGTTGACCACGTGCAGATTGCTGACGGTGGTATTTACATAGCCGAACAGGCCGGTAAAATAGTAGTCAATGACCTGGTAGGTACCGGTGGCATAGAACTTGCCGTTGGCGGGAACCTGGTATCTGGTGGAGTCCACATTCAGGAAGAAGACTTTATGGTCGCCGCCGTCGATGATGGCGTGGGTGGTGGCGATCTCTTCACCGTTTGCATTCTTTTGGCTGTCCAGCTCATCGGTCAAGGTAGGGACACGTTCGCTGCGCTGATAGTTGGAGCCGATCAGCGCACTCAGGATCTGTTCCAGAAGGCTCAGCTCATCATAGGAGCCATCCATATAGATGAACTTGGCAGTACCGAACAGGTTCTCGTTATGAATGGGAACAAAGTAGGGCAGGGCGCGGGCAGGCGCCTCGTCAGCGCTGTTGGCGTAGCTTTCCTCGGCGCCCTTATACTTACCATTATAGTAGTCAACGGTCTTGTTCCAGTAGATATCATCCGTAAAGATCACAGTATCCACCAGATCCGCCACGGAAGGCGCGATGGCATTCAGGTTCTGCAGGTTGCGGCCGTTGGAAACCGCCAGAACAAACTCACCGGGGGCGATCTCTTCCAAATACTCAAACATGGGGTTGACGCCATCCAGATTTGCCTTGTCCACTGTCACGGCGGGACGGCCAGCTTCGGCCTCGAAGTCGATATCCGCCTCGATGGAGATGTTCTCACCGGGCAGAATGGCAAACTTAGATACATCCGTCAGGGTGGTCAGGGCCGCAGGGGTCAGGCTGTTGTCCAGAGCCACTGCCTCAGCGCCCAGATCGGCAATACCGGCAGACAGGTTGGCAAAGCTGCGCTTGTCAGCCAGGGAGTCCAGCGCGTAGGTGATCAACACCGTTCTGCCGTCCGTATCCAGCGCGCAGTTGCCGCCGTCTTCTCCGGCTTCCTTGATCTGCACCTGGAATGTTCCCGCAGAACCGTCCGTCATGGCACTGGCAATGGTCAGCTTGACAGACAGACCCTTGGCGAATTCGGAATAGGAGCCGATGTACAGGTCTGGCATCGCGATCTTCACGGTGACGATACCCTCTTCGCCATTGGTGAATTCAATGGAGGAAGCGGCGTGTTCCACTTCCAGTTCGGAACTGGACAGGCCCGAACCGGCATAGTAGCCGATCATGCGCTTCTTACGGTCGCCCTTGTCACGGGGCAGCTTGTCATCGATATAATCACTGAGAATGTTCTCCTCTGCCTTGTCACAGTAGAAAACAGAGTAGACATTGCCCGTGATGGGGTTGTACTCGATGATCACCTGCTGATCGCGGATCGTGGCTTCTACACTGTTGACCGGCAGAACCAGATTGTAACTGGTGAGGTCATTGAGCCGGGAGGCTGTATAGACGTATTCGTCAGACCAGTCCTCATCCGGGAAGCCGCAGTGTCCTGAATCGATCAGACGCTCGTCAGAGCTGACTCCCTGCAGGGGTGCCAGGCCGCCGTCGGAGCGCATCTCTGTCAGGTTCTGCTGTGCTGCCAGGAAGATACTCTTGGCATAGTTGTTGGCCTGGGCGAAGCGCAGCGCGTTGCTGATTGCAATCACGGACGGGATCGCAATGGCGATCAGCGCCACGATAATGCCGACAACCGCCAGCATTTCCGTCAGCGTATAGCCCCGGGACCTTCTTGTTGGTTTTGCTATTCTTTCGATCAGACGTTTCCTCATTACGGTCATGCCCTTTCTCAATATATAATATGACTGATTTCGTGGGATTGTGGCATCCAATATGCCATGTGGATATAAAACCCCATAACTACAGATAGTAATATGATAGCATATACATTTTTTTCAGGCAACCTAAAACAATTGAAAAATCTAACAAAAAACGTGCCCCCCCCCCGCCGGAAAATTTGTTCATTTTAACGATTTTTTGAAACTTTTTTTGTTTTTCTGGCTATTTGCGGATTTCGACCTTGCAAATATTTATGAAACGTTGTAATATAATTCAGAATTATAACGATTTTATGAACTGCTGCCCTGTTTTCGTACATGGCAGTTATGTTTCACCCTGACAGGAGATTCCCGCATGGTTTACAAGCGCCTCGGCGAAATGCTGATCGCCAACGAATACATTACCCCCGAACAACTGAACAAGGCTCTGGAGATCCAGAAAAAGTCCACCGGAAAGAAGCTGGGCGAGATCCTTGTGGAGCAGGGCTTCACCACCCAGCGCAGAGTTTACAAGGCGCTGGAGCGCCAGCTCGGCGTGGAATTTGTGGATCTGACCGGCATGGTCATCCCCAAGGAAATGACCCGTCTCGTCCCCCGGTCCATCGCCCGGAAATATAATGTCGTTCCTGTCCAGGCCACCCAGGATTCCCTGTCCCTGGCCATGGCAGACCCCCTGAATTTCGTCGCTACTGATGCCGTGCGCATGATCGTTAAGCGCAAGGTCGTCCCCATGCTGGCCACGGCGGAAGCCATTACCCGCACCATCACCGACCTCTACGGCTCCGAATCCGCAGAGAAGGCCCTGCAGGATCTGAAGAGCAACGAGGATGAGACAACCACAGATTTCCAGAATATCGCCGCCGCCAATGTCATCGGCGCCGATTCCGAAAATGCCGCCCCCACCATCCGTCTGGTCAACAGCTTCCTGGAGTACGCTGTCAACCAGAACTGCTCCGATATCCATCTGGAGCCCCGGGAAAGCGCCATGTATGTACGCATGCGCATCGACGGCGTCCTGCGCCAGGTTTTTGTGGTCCCTAAGAATACCCAGAGTGCGGTCATTGCCCGTATCAAGGTCATGGGCAACATGAACATCGCCGAGCACAAGATTCCCCTGGACGGCCGAAGCAATGTCCGCATCGGCGAAAAGGACGTGGACCTGCGTATCTCCACCCTGCCCACTGTCTACGGTGAGAAGGTGGTTATCCGTCTGCTGAACAAATCCAGCTCCCTGCTGAATACCAAGGGCATCGGCCTGGTGGGCAAGAACCTGGCAAAGTTCAACGCCCTGCTGGAAAATTCCAACGGCGTTATCCTGATCGTCGGCCCCACCGGCTCCGGCAAATCCTCTTCCATGTACACCATGATCGGCAAGCTCAACACCGAGCAGGTCAACCTGGTTACCCTTGAGGACCCCGTGGAATATAATTTCGACGGCGTCAACCAGGTTCAGATCAATGAAAAGACCGGCATGACCTTTGCCTCCGGCCTGCGCTCCATCCTGCGTCAGGACCCGGACATCATCGCCGTCGGTGAGATCCGTGACGGCGAGACCGCCGACATCGCCATGCGCGCCGCCATCACCGGCCACCTGGTGCTGTCCACCCTGCATACCAACGACGCCCCCAGCACCATTGACCGTCTGCTGGACATGGGCGTGGAAAGCTTCCTGATCTCTTCTGCCCTGAAGGGCATCATTTCCCAGCGTCTGGTGCGCCGGATCTGTCCCAACTGCCGCACGGAGTACACCCCCTCCGCCGAAGAGCAGCAGATGCTGCGCCTGCCCGTCCAGGCCGGCCGACGCTTCTACCGCGGCAAGGGCTGCCCCATGTGCTTCGGCACCGGCTACCGCGGCAGAACCGCCGTATTCGAGATCCTGGTCCTCAATTCTGCCGTCCGCCATGCCATTGCGGACAACGTCCCCCACAGCCAGCTCCAGGAGCTGATCCGTGAGAGCGATTTTGAGCCGCTGATCGTGGACTGTGTCCGGCTGGTGCAGAATGGCACCACCACCGTGGAGGAGGCCTACCGCACCGTCAATTCCACCGATATCTAAAATATTCTATATAGAACGGAGATACGCCCACCATGAGCAAGATCCTCACTCTGGACGAGATCATCACCAAAGCCCAGCGCCTGCGCGCCAGCGATATCCACATTGTCTGCGGCATTCCCATCCGCGTCCGTGTGGACGGCAAGCTGCATAATCTGGACACCAATATCATGACGCCCGAGGACTGCGAGTCCTACGCCCAGGATCTGTCCCCCCATTATTCCGATATCGCCCACATCGGCGAGCAGGATCTGGCTGTCGGATTTGCCGACGGCACCCGCTGCCGCGTGAACCTGTTCCGGCAGCAGGGCTATGTGTCCGCTGCCATCCGCATTCTGAACAACCACATTCCCGCTTTTGAGGAACTGGGCCTGCCCGCCCAGATCGGAGGATTCACTGATTTCAACCAGGGCATCGTCCTGGTCACCGGCGAGACCGGCTCCGGCAAGTCCACCACCCTGGCCTGCCTGCTGGACAAGATCAACCACACCCAGGGCAAGCATATCATCACCCTGGAAGACCCCATTGAGTACCTCTACACCCCCGACCAGTGCATCATCAACCAGCGCGAGGTGGGCCAGGATACCCGCTCCTACTCCGACGGTCTGAAATCCATCCTCCGCGAGGATCCCGACGTCATTCTGATCGGCGAGATGCGTTCCCTGTCCACCATCGAAACTGCCCTGATCGCCGCTGAGACTGGCCATCTGGTGTTTGCCACCCTGCACACCAATTCCGCAGCCGATACGGTGGACCGCATCGTGGAGGTGTTCCCCGCCGAGCAGCAGGCACAGATCCGCATGCAGCTGAGCATGTGCCTGCAGGCAGTTGTCTGCCAGCAGCTGCTTCCCCATGCCAGCGGCCGCGGCCGTGTTCTGGCCACCGAGGTCATGACCGCAACGCCCGCCATCCGCAACCTGATCCGCGAGGGCAAGACCCCCCAGATCTCCAATGCCATCGCCACATCCGGCGCAGAGGGCAACCATCTGATGGACTCCTCCCTGATTACCCTCTACCGTCAGCGCAAGATCTCCAGTGACTGTGCCATCAAGCATGCCCATGACGCCGACTATGTGCGCCGTTCCACACTCTTCTAAAGGGGGTAAACCATGACTACATATCGCTATAAAGGCATGACCTCCAGCGGCGCCAATGTTGAGGGCGTTGTGGAGGCGTTCGACCAGCAGGACGCTGTCGCCCGTGCCAAGGAGAACTGCCGTGTGCTGATCAGCGTGGAGCCGGTTTCCGGCGGCAAGCTGAACGACATCATGAATGCCGACATCGGTGACCTGTTCTCCGGCGGCAAGATCAAGCCCAAGACCCTGGCGCTGCTGTGCAGCCAGCTTGGCATTGAGCTGCGGGCGGGTCTTCCTCTGGTCTCCTCCCTGCGGCTGGTGGCCGAGAATGAAGAGGACAAGAAGATCAAGCGCATCCTCACTGAGGTTGCCGACGATGTCCACGCCGGTAACGGTCTGGCGGATTCCTTTGCCGCCCGGGGTCCCGGCCTGCCCCGTACCTTCATCGAGACGCTGCGCGCCGGTGAAGAGTCCGGTAAGCTGGACGATACCTTCCAACGGCTCCAGAAATATTACGAGAATGCCGACGCCGTCAGTTCCAAGGTCGGTTCCGCTATGGTCTATCCCGCCATGCTGCTGTCCGTGGCCGTGATCGTCGTTGCCATCATCATGCTGGTGGCTGTGCCCGTCTTCGAGAAGAGCTTTGCCCAGCAGGGCAATGAGCTTCCCCTGCCCACCAAGATGCTGATCGCCATGAGTAATTTCATGGTGGACAATATTCTGCTGCTGATCGCCATCATCGCCGCTGTCGTTCTGGGCCTGTTCTTCTACGGCAAGTCCGATTCCGGCAAGCACCTGTACGCCCGTCTTTTCCTGACGTTCCCCGGCGTTGATATGATCAACAGAATGAACGCCGCTTCCCAGTTCGCCTCCACCCTGTCCACCATGCTGGCCTCCGGCCTTCCCCTGGTCAGCGCCGCCCGCATCACCGCCAACACCGCCGACAATCTTCTGATCGCGGAGGATATCGAGCAGGCCACCGCCGGTGTTATCGAGGGCAACCGCCTTTCCGACGGTCTGAAAAACAGCAAGTGGTTCCCCACCCTGCTGAAAGAAATGGTCACCGTCGGTGAGGAGACCGGCAAGCTGGAGGACACCCTGAACGTGGTTTCCGAGTACTACACCAAGGAAGTGGACGTGGCCGTCAAGCGTGCCCTGGAGATCCTGAACCCCGCCATCACCATGGTGCTGGCTGCCATCGTTGTGTTCATTCTGCTGTCCGTGTACCTGCCCATTTTCAGCATGTACTGATACTTTTCCCTTATCCATATCCGGGAGTCAACCCGCCCCGGCTGGAACATACACACAAAAAATTCATTTCAAAAGAGGTTTTTACATTATGAAGATGAACAAGAAGGGCTTCACCCTGATCGAGATGCTGGTCGTCATCGCCATCATCGCTATCCTGGTCGCCATCGTCATCCCCGTCGTCGGCAACTCCACCGAGAAGGCTAAGGAAGCCAAGGACGCTGCCAACATCCGTGCTGCTATCGCTGAGGTTACCACCACTGCTCTGACTGGCACCGCTACTCCTGTCAATGTTACTCTGTCCCAGACTGGTCCATTCAATTCCTTCCAGGATGCCTCTGGCAAGAGCGAGATGACCGATATCGGCGGCTTCCCTCTGGCTGCTTTTGAAGGCGCAACCAGCGTTAAGGTCGAACACTGTGGCACCTGCAATAACGTTAAGATCACCATTACTGGTGGTACTAACGATGGCAAGACCATTGTTCCCGGTGCTACCGTGACTGTGCACTCCGACACCTAATTATCTAACTAGCTCAACCCAAAACAATTCATACCCATGGGACATAGACCGACGGGTTGCGGTCTGTGTCCCTTTCGGGTGTGTGTATAGCTATGTGCCTTGCTCGCCAAGACATATAGCTATGCACAATTACAATAGAACTGAGGAAATAAAAATGCACCGTAATAAAAAGGGGTTTACGCTCATTGAGATGCTTGTAGTCATTGCCATTATCGCCATCCTGGTGGCCGTTGTGATTCCTGTGGTTGGCAATTCTACTGCTAAAGCCAAGGCGGCGGCTGACGCGGCTAACTTACGTGCTGTTTATGCTGAACTGAACATCCATGTACTGAACGGTGAGAAGACGATTCAGGAAGTTCTCAATGCAACTTCCAATCCCACCAGCAGAATGGATCCCGAAGCCGTCATCTGCGCCGTCTTTGACGCCCCCGGATTCATTCAGGTCTACTATGTGAACGATAATACCTACTATGGCTTCGATTATCTGTCTGAGCTTGCCACGAATGGATCACATTCTCCTAATCTTGCCACGATTGGTACAGCAAAGCCCGAAATCCCCAGCGGTACCTGGTACACCATTAACGCTCCTATTACACCCTAAAGGAACCATCCAATGCTTGAATTATATCCCCCTTACATAGTCGCCTATCTCATTTTCCTGTTCGCCATCCTGGGCCTTGTCATGGGCTCCGCCCTGAACTGTCTGGCGCTGCGTCTTAGCTCCGGCAAGAAGTGGTCCGGCAATTCCCGCTCCGCCTGCCCCGCCTGCGGCCATACCCTCTCCGCCCTGGATCTCATTCCCCTGTTCAGCTGGCTGGCCCTGGGCGGCAAGTGCCGCTACTGCAAGGCCCCCGTTTCTGCGCGCTATCCCCTCACCGAGGCAGCCCTGGCCGTCATCTATGTCTGCCTGCTGCTGAAATTTGGCCTGACCGCGCAGCTGATCACCCCCCTGATCTTCGCAAGCTGCCTGTTCACGCTGAGCCTGGTGGACCTGGACACCCAGATCATCCCCGACCGCTTCATCATCATTCCCATCGCCGTCCGGGCTGTGGAGCTGCTGCTTACAGGCGGCATCCGGGGTCTGTTCTCCGGCGCGCTGCCCGGTCTGATCATTGCAGGCAGCGTCCTGATCCTCAGCCTCATCATGGACAAGGTCCTGAAAAAGGAGACTATGGGCGGCGGCGACATCAAGCTGCTGTTCGTCATCGGCATGTTCCTGTCCCTGCCCGCATGTATGCTGATGGTCATGATCGCCTGCGTCGTGGGTATCTTCATGGCTTCCGTCATGATGCGCGTCTCCCCCGACACCCCCTTCCCCTTCGGCCCCGCCCTGTCCCTGGCGGCCGTCATCACCATGCTCTGCGGCGATGCCGTGGTGGGCTGGTATCTGGGTCTGTTTTAACGGTGATCCGTTTCTTACATAACCGCGCCTTTTCCCGGAAAATGGATGCTTCCACGCCCCTTTTCCATTGAATATTTCACTGGAGGTTTTATCAATGCCAGCAATCTCTTCCCGCATGATCGGTGTTGAACTCGGCAGCAACACCATGAAAATGGCCGTCTGTTCCGGCGGCGCCATCAAGAAAATGGTTGTCGAGCAGATGCCTGAAGATCTGATCCGTGAGGGCCGCGTCAGCTCCCCCGCCGCCATGACCGAATTCCTCAAGACCAAGATGAAGGAAAACGGCATCCGCGGCGGCAACTGCGCCCTGGTCATTCCCGCTCAGACTGTCATCGCCCACCATGTCACCATGCCCGCCATGAGCGAAAGCGAGCTGAAGCTGAACCTGCCCTTCGAGTTCCGCGATTTCGTGGGCAAGGACGGTGCCAAGTTCGACTATGACTACTCTGTCATGGACGTCAAGGACAATGTCATGGAGCTTTACGCCGCCGCTGTCCGCAAGGATCTGGTGGAACAGTATTACGCCATCTTCAAGAAGGCCGGCCTGACGCTGAAAATCGCCACCACCGCTGAGATGGCATGGCGCAACCTGGTGGAAGCAGGCGCAAATCTGCCCAGGAAGCTGTGCATCGTGGATGTCGGCCACAACACCACCCGCGTCAACATCTTCGTCGACGGCAATTTCGTCATGGGTAAGGATATCGACCTGGCTGGCTCCCTGATCGACCAGACCATCGCCGACAACCAGCAGATCGATGCCTTCGCCGCCCGGACCCGGAAGGAAGCCAATATGAACAAGGTCCTTTCTGCCGAGTTCCTGAACGATGCCTACCAGACCATCGCCATCGAGGTCATGAAGATCATCAACTTCTTCAACTATTCCGACGACTCCCAGAGCGAGCCTCTGGAGCATCTGTACTACTGCGGCGGCTCCAGCGTCATCGAGCCTCTGCGTACCTGCCTGCTGAAAGCCACGGGTATGACGCTGCATCATGTTCACCGCCTGGTGAAGCTGGACGGCGCCTCCGTTGAGCAGGCCCTGTACTGCGCCCTCGCCGCCGGCGCAGCCATTCAGAAGTAAAGGAGGGCATCAAAATGGCAGAAACCAAGACAAAGAATGTAAAGAAATCCAAGAAGAATGCTGTGCAGGTGCCCAGCAAGAAGACGATGAACTTCGTCCACCATCAGTCCAGCTTCAGCCTGAAAAAGGTGCTGCCCATCGTTCTGGTGATCATCATCGTCGGCGCCGTCTTCGCCAAGTTCGGCTTCATCGATCCCCTGGCCAGGAAGACCGCTGCATACAACGAGCTGACCGTCAAGCAGGAGCAGCTGGCTGCCATCAACGCCAAGCTGGCGGGCTACAACGATCTGGCCATGGAATACGGCCGTTACAGCTACGGCTGGATGAACGACACCGAAGTCAATATGGTCAGCCGCATGGACGTGCTGAACCTGGTGGAGCAGGAGATCTCCTCCAAGGCCTACATCGACAACATGGCCGTCAACAACAATGTCCTGACCCTGAATATCCACGGCATCACCCTGGAGCAGGCCAGTACCATGGTCAAGAGCCTGGAAGAGAGCGGCCTGGTCAGCAGCGCTGCCGTGTACAATGCAGTTGCAGAAGAGGCTGAGGAAGCCAAGATCTTTATGAGCATCATTCTGACCAAGGAGGCTGAGTAATCATGAAAAAAGCAAAACTGAGCCTCCGCGAGACCATTATGCTGCTTTTCCTGGTGGTTCTGCTGATTGGCGTCAGCTACTACATGGGCTTCTACACCCCCCTGCAGAACGAGCTGGCTTCCATCGCCTCCCAGTCTGCTGACTGCGATTCCCAGATCACCACCTCCATGGCAAAGATCAGCAGGATGAACGAGATGCAGGAAGAGCTGGACCAGATTTTCGCCCGTCCCGAAGAAGAGATCACCGAGATCGCCCCCTATGACAACAAGGAAGTCGTGCTCAACCAGCTCTACGGTATTCTCAGCCGCACCTCTGAGTACTCCCTGAACTTTACCGATCCCGATGTCCAGAAGGACGGTACCGTCCGCCGCAACATTTCCATGAGCTTCCACTGTACCAGTTACGAAGCCGCCAAGGATGTTATCCGGGATCTCACCGACAGCCAGTGGCGCTGCCTCGTCAGCAATCTGGCCATCACCAGCAACGAGGGCAATATGATGGAAAGCGGTGTTACTGTCACCGTGACCATCACCTTCTTCGAAAGCACGAAGCTGTCCTGATCATGCAGGCACCCGGCCATTGCGCCGGGTGCTTTTTCATAAAAGGAGTTCCCTATGATCTTACTGACACTGAATGCAGTCCTCTGCGGCGTCTGCATCGTTATGTCCTCCCGGCACGCCGGCTGGATATTCCCCGCCCTGATCCTGGTGGCACTGCTGCTGCTTCAGAGTCTGCTGCTGCTGCGCAAAAGCAGGTTGGATCCGCTGACAGGGCTGTACAATTTACGCCACCTGGAGGCAATGTACCGCCGTTACAATCTCTGCCGCGCACTGACTGTATACTATTTTGACCTGGATCATCTGAAACAGGTCAACGACACCTGCGGACATGCGGCCGGTGACAGGCTTCTGATGGATTTCGCCGACAGCCTGCGCACCGGTCTACCGCAATGGGGCTGTGCTTTCCGGATCGGCGGCGATGAGTTTCTGATCATCATCCCCTCCCGTGGCGGATACCACCCGCCTGCCCGGGAGCTTCCGGCCTCCTGGGGAGCCGCTTCCGGCGCCGGAAAAGATCTCCGTGACCTGATTCGGTATGCGGAACAGCAGATGTACCGCAACCGCGCAATAAGCCCGGAAACGGAAAAATAAAAACTCCTCCCCACGCCGGCTATCCGGACAATCGGGGAGGAGTTTTCTGTTTTGAGCATTATAATACCGAACGAACCTGCGCTTTGATGGCACAGATGATCTCACCAGCCCCGGTATAAGGGTATCTCTCCAGCGCCAGTACGATCCGCAGAACCATCCAGTCCGGTAAATCTAGTCGGATCATCACGGCCGGTTTCTTACAGTGCCGGTACAAAGCTGCCCGCCGAATAGTATACCGCAGCTGCATCCACCGAACCGTTTGGAACGTCAAAATTGGTCCATATGATTTCCCAACCGGACGTCAGTAAACACCCGGTGCCGGTTGTCCCCACCGCTATCGTTCCCCATTTGTTGGTTTCAGAATTCAGCATTGCCCGATACCGTCCGGAGGGGAATGCAAGGCGGTCACCGTCCGCAGTTACATGGAAATAGGGCTTTGATACCGAACCGTACACCCATGTGTTGACGCTTGCTGTGTCCTGGAAATTCATGATGGCCACATACGGACAGTTTCCAACAATATCAGTGGGTATTGCGGGAAATGGCAGCACCGAAGTCCCCTGCAGTACATTGATCATTTGATTCGTGGAAATCTGCCCGGTAATCCCCCCGAGCCGCTGCACTTGCGCAGCAATATCATTCATCGTGGATAGCTGGATGGAATACTCGGTGGGGATATCGGTATCGACCGGTTCGCCCATAATGGGAAACACAACACCGTAAAGGCTGCTTCCCACATCGGCCAGAATTTCCTGTACCGTGGGATTTGTGTAGGTCTCGATGGCAATACCGGTCACCTTGCTGATCTTGCTGTTCAATGTGATACTGCTCCAGTTCAGATACGGCGTATAGTTGTTTTTGACATATACCGCATACGTCTCGCCTACTGTCAGATTGACCGGAGCATCCAGCCAAACGTCAACTGCTGCGGTATCCGGGCATGTTACGGATGCGGACGCGATCAATGTTCTGTCGGATACACGATATAGCTTGGGCTCGAACGACTCGTATGTGGACATCGCGTTATTCATCATGCGAAATCCCCTGACAGAGAATTCCGAAAGGACCTTGAATTTCCACCCCAGGTATCGGGTGTCCTGATTTCCGGTTTCGATCCCTGAGATTCCGGTAACGGCATATTCGGTCACATCATCTGACGCTCCGAAGAGATAATCTTCGGCGTTGTCCGTTGCACCGCTAGACTCGATACCCTGTAAGGCCGCTTCCATTCCCGCCGGCGTCAGTAAGCCATCCGTGTCCGCAAGTCTTCGCACCTGGTCTGCGATTCCGGTCAGCGTTTCCTCCTGGATCATGTATTCTGCCATCAGAAGCTCACCTCCTCTGCATGTTGGACGGTTACTGCCTCCGTCGCCGTTACGGTCCCGTTTTCATCCACCGCCGATACCTTGATGAACTGACCTGCGTCTGCTGCCTGAGGCATGGGTAAGACTTCAGCTTTTCTCGCGATGGTATCCGGGATGAACTTCTCGTCCAACGGGTGGACAGTCTGGTTATCATCCACCCAGTGTGTGCGGTTATTTACATAGCCGGGCTGTGACGCATCATTCTGATCCCAGTCGGCATTCTCCGATGTACCGCTTGGCAGACCTATCGTAATCGCATTCACCACAGGCATGGTGTCGATGCTGGGCGAAAATGCAAACCGGATGGTTTCTTTCGTGGGCTGGGTAACCGACGGGGTGTAGTATCCGCCGATTCTGGAAGCATCATCACTGTGTTCTTTCTTCAGGGAATCGACCTCCTGCCGGAGTTGGGCCCATACCGGCAGATCAGAATCCGTCGCTGCATCACCGGACGGGTCCACCCCAGGCCGGATCATGGGCCCCTGGGCGCGGATGGTGGGCGTCGCCTTCCCCTCCGCGCAGACACCGTAGACCCCTACATACAGCCGCTCCATAGGCACCGCCAGCACCTCAGCCGGAATCGTTACCACATCAGAAACGCATACCACATCCCGGGTCACGGATCCCGCCATAAACACCGCTGTTTTCGCGAAATGATCCCACTCCTGTGAGAATTCCAGCTTCACTTCTTTTCCAACCATGCCGGATGTCAGGGTTTCCGCTGTAACCATTTTGCCGGACGCCCCGGTAAAGCGAAAAGTCAGCATCTTTCATTCCTCCTTGCAAACTTGATTGAAGCCACCTTTCTGCATCAGCCGGACAACCCGCAGCATCCCGCTGATCAAAAGTTCCTCTTCATCCCAAATCCATGCAATCCCAATAGTTGCACAAAACCATGCAAGACGGGAATGAAACCCGGTGATCCTGATCACATCCAGCAACCGAAAAATGAAACTCCCTATTGAAAAAGCGCTCCGGCAAGGAGTTTTGAGATACATGAAATTAGGTATCGATACCCAAAGCCCTGGTTCCACATGTCAATAACTTCTTATTTCTTTTCGTAAAGTCCCATATCGCTATGGATTTCCGGGCTGTGCAGCTCACAAAATGCTACGCTTTTTCTATAGCGCAATGCTGTCGTGGTGTAAAAAAAGTGTAGAACGGAAAGGAAACCACTGAGAACAGCCAGTTTAGCATCCAAATCCATCACCACTTCTGCGATAACATTTACATGTGCGGAAGTGTTTTTTATTTTCTATTTACACCCGAATCGGGAAATTGCGTTGGGCGTAAGATATTGACTGATTGCGGCTCCCCTATCCCCCCAGAGATAGCGATATAATAATATGCAAGCAGGAAATGACATAAATTGGAGTTGCATAACTCCGCCTGGCAAATGAGTGCTTCTGGCGGAGATTGCTGCAACCAACCGGTAATACAGTAGTTCCAAAAATCAACAAAACCAGTTAATTTCTATTGACATACATACAGAATATGCTATAATGTGGTAGTTCATAAAAACGAATCGGAGGTAATTTCGTGAACAAGCGAGATAAGGACATCCTTCTGATTCTGTCCAACCATATCTATACCGGTCAGCGGAATCTGGCAGCCGTCTGCGGCTGTTCCCTGGGTGCTGTCAACGCTTCCATCGCAACGCTTCTGAAAGAAGGTTATCTGGATAAATCCATGGGGCTGACCGTCAAAAGCAAGAACCTGCTTTATTCCTCCGCTCCGGCGTGTGCGGTGCTTCTGGCAGCGGGTCTCGGCCTCTGGATCCCACCGCACAATGCAAAAAAGCCGACTGCCCTGCTGGAGGTACACGGAGAACCTTTGATTGAACGGCTGATCTCTCAACTGCACGAAGTAGGAATTAAGAAAATATATATTGTAGTGGGATTTGCCAAAGAGCAGTTTGAATACCTGATTGACCGATACGGTGTGGAACTAATCGTCAATTCCGAATATGCCAAAAAGAACAATCTGCATTCTCTTGCGCTGGCCAAAGAACATCTCAATAACTGCTACGTGGTTCCCTGTGATTTGTGGTGCAGGAATAACCCGTTCCAAAAGAATGAGTTGTACTCCTGGTATATGGTTTCTGATGAGGAAGACGTCGAAAGCACCATCCGTGTCAACCGTAAACAGGAACTGGTGCTGGTTTCTCCCTCCTCAAAGGGCAATGCCATGATCGGTATCAGCTATCTTTTGGAAGATACCGCCGAGTTGATTCGCAGCAGATTGGAAGATATGGTACCAGACAGGCGCTACAAGGGTAGTTTCTGGGAGGAAACTCTGTTTGAAGATGAGCGGATTCTGATCAGTCCCCGGGTGGTTTCTTCTGATTTTGTAGCGGAGATCAAATCACTGACACAGCTTCAGGAACTGGAAACACACACAACCGCATTTGTGAATACTGTCACAGCAACCATTTCCAGACTTATTCAGGCGCCGGAACACGAAATAGAAGACATCTCTGTTCTTAAGATGGGAACCACCAATTGCTCCGTTCTCTTTAGCCGCAGGAACAAGCAGTACATTCTGCGGATACCGTGCCGTGAAGCGGAACGTCTGATCAGCTATCAGCAGGAAGCCGAGGTATACCGCACTATTTCCGGTTCTGCAATTTCTGATGAAGTAACTCATTTTGACCCGGATACAGGTGTCAAAATATCTGAGTATATCCCCAATGCCCGTCACTGTGACCCGCAAAATCCTCAGGATCTAGCGATGTGCATGAAAAAGCTGCGGCAGTTTCACAGCACCCGACTAGCCGTTGCTCATGAATTTGATTTATTCAGTTCCATCGAACACTACGAATCCCTTTGGGACGGTGCCTCATCAGTCTATTCCGATTACCAAACGACCAAGGAAAATATCCTGTCCCTTCGTACCTACATCGATGCAATGGAAAAGGACTGCTGCCTGACTCATATCGACGCAATTGCGGAGAATTTTCTGATTTCCGGGGAAGATATCCGACTGATCGACTGGGAATACGCAGCCATGCAGGATCCCCATGTAGATATAGCAATGTTTTGCCTGCATGCATTGTATGACCAGAAGCAGGTTGATGAAGCCATCTATTCCTACTTTCCGGAAGGCTGCAACAGCACTACAAAGCTTAAAATCTACTGCTATATTGCGGTAGGCGGGTTGCTCTGGAGCAACTGGTGTGAGTACAAAATGAAACACGGAATCGAATTTGGGGCATATTCCCTGAGGCAATACCGTTATGCTAAAGACTATTTTCGGATCGTCCGAAATGAATTGAACCAACAAAAGGAGAAACAAAATGTATCAGGTTGATAATGCGGTTATCATGGCTGCAGGCACTGCCAGCAGATTTGCACCGCTGTCTTATGAAAGGCCGAAAGCACTGATCACCGTTCGGGGCGAGGTTCTGATTGAGCGACAAATCCGTCAACTTCAGGAAGCTGGTGTTCCCGAGATATATGTGGTCACAGGCTATAAAGCTAATATGTTTTCCTATCTGGAAAAAAATTTCGGCGTGCATCTTGTACACAACCCGGATTATCTGACAAGGAACAACAATGCCAGCATTTACGCCGTAAAGGATATCCTTAGTAACACCTATATCTGCTCTGCTGATAATTATTTTACAGAAAATCCCTTTGAAAAGGAAGTCTCCAACTGCTATTACGCAGCAGTTTATGCGGACGGTCCCACCAAGGAATGGTGCATGGAGACCGATGAAAACGGCACCATCCGCCGGGTGCAGATCGGCGGCGAGAATGCCTGGTATATGCTTGGTCACACCTTCTGGGATGAAGCCTTCAGCCGGACCTTTCTGAATATCCTGGAACGGGAATACAATCTTCCCGAAACCGCAGATCTGCTTTGGGAGAGCATCTATATAAACCATATAGATAAGCTCCACATGAAAATCCGCAGATATAGCACCGACGTGGTTTTTGAATTCGACACACTGGACGAACTGCGTCAGTTCGATACCACCTATGTTACGGATACTCGTTCCGAGATTCTCAAGTCCGTGGCAAAACAGCTGAACTGCCACGAGGAGGATCTTTTGGACGTTACCGCATATAAAGATGAAACCAATGAAGCAGCAGGCTTTTCTTTACGATATGGTAACGAAATATACCTGTACTCGTACAAAGATCAAAAACTGAGGAGGAAATAACCTTGGCAAGAGAAATTATTACCGCAGACATTGCCCACGTCAAAGCGCTGCTGCTGAAGGTGCTGGGCAGCGAAGAATACTGTGATATCACCAGAATGGGCGGACTGACGAACCACACCTACAAAGTCACCATGGCTGACGGTGGAGAATATGTGGTCCGTATCCCCGGTGAAGGCACCGAGGAAATGATTGTTCGAAGCGATGAGATGGTCAGCACAAAACTGGCCTGCGATCTGGGTGTGGATGCAGAACTCCTTTATTTCGGCGAGAACGGCGCAAAGGTCACCCGGTTCATTCCCGGCGCGATTACCATGTCCGCCGAACTGCTCCATCAGCCTCGCCACATCAAACAGGTGGCCGAAATTTTCCGGACGATGCATCACTGCGGTGCTGACACCGGAGTTCCCTTTGAAGTATTCAACATGGCAGAAAGCTATGAGAAAATTATTATGGACAAGAATGTCCCCATGTTTGACGATTACCAGGAAGTTAAGGCAGAAGTCATGAAAATCAAGGCAGAAATCGATCATGCTTTTGAGATTAAGAAGGTCCCCTGCCACAATGACCCCCTATGTGAAAACTGGGTGGAAGGCAGCGGCCGTATGTACCTGATCGACTGGGAGTATGCAGGCATGAACGATGGCATGTGGGATATTGCCGATGTCTCCATTGAAGCTGGCTTCGACAATGTCTGCGACAACATGCTGCTCCGGGCCTACATGGGCAAAGAACCCGATATAATGGACGAAAAGCACTTTCTGGCAAGCAAAATCTATGTGGACTATCTGTGGACCTTATGGGCAAAGGCCCGGGTCCCCTACGACGGCCAGCCCATGGAAGATTGGGCTGTGGAGCGCTACACAAGAATGAAGTCATTTATCAAGGCTTACAAAGAAATCTAAGGGGGAAATCATATGTTTGCTGGTATTATTGCAGGTATCACCTGGGCCATCGCAACAATTGTTCTTGGCATTGCACTGGGAAAGAGTCCCTTTTGTTCTACAGAGCAGGCTATATTCCTAGCTCCCTTTGTCAGTACTTTTCTGCATGATGCCTGTTCCGCCATCTGGTCCGCCGTCTACAACGGCGTCAGAGGCAATCTGGGTAATGTCTGGAAAGCTTTTAAGACCAAAAGCGGTAAATGGGTCGTTCTGGCCGCCATCATTGGTGGTCCCATCGGTATGACTGGCTACGTAATGGCTGTCAACTACATGGGTGCATCCATCGGTGCGGTGGCAAGCGCAATCTTCCCCGCCATCGGAACCATCCTGGCTTACTTCTTCCTGAAGGAAAAGATGAAGTGGTACCAATGGGTGTTCCTGATCTTCACGCTTCTTGGAGTTTATGGTCTGAGCTATTCTCCTGAGCTGCAGATTCAGAATTTCTGGCTGGGCCTGCTGGGCGCCGTGATGTGCGCCTTTGGCTGGGGCATTGAGGCTGTCATTCTGGCTAAGTCTCTGACGGATCCCGAAGTAACCGATGAGTATGCGCTGCAAATCCGGCAAACCACTTCCGCTGTCTTCTACGGTCTGATTATCCTTCCCGTCCTGAAGGGCTGGGGCTTCACCGCCAGTCTGTTGACTCCCGCCACCGGATGGCTGATTCCTACAATCGCCATTGCAGGTCTGTTCGCCACGGTATCTTATCTGTTCTACTATAAGGCAATCGCCCAAATCGGCGCTTCCAAAGCCATGGCGTTGAATGTCACCTACTGTGCATGGGCAATTGTGTTCACGGTACTGATTCTCCGTGACACTTCTGTCCTGACCGTATCCACCATTTGCTGCGCAGTTATCGTACTTGTATGCGGTATCTTTGCCGCAGCAGACTTCAGGGATATTCTGAGCAAGCGTTCTAAAACCTGATCGTCCTGATACGCAGGAAGATGCAGTTTTATCTGTGTCTTCCTGCGTTTTCTCTTTTTCGATGCTTTCCCGTAGGAACGCTTGATTATTTCGTTGATTGTGATATTATATAGTGTAAGATTGTATATCACTTTTCAAGGGTTAGGGAGTGGTTTATGGGTACGGTATATTTATGGGCGGCTCTGTATGGACTGACGTGCATGTGCTCTGAGATGCTGTCACGGGTGATTCCCGGGACTTTCCTGCTCACCCCCTGGGCCATGCTGCTGTATGCCTTAATGCTGATCCTTTGGATCTGCCGGACTGGCAGGGCTCAGACGATCGGCCTTCGCATACCTGTTCCCTGTTCCCCCAGAGCATGGCTGAATATGCTTCCTCTGTTTCTGCTTCCCGGATACAATCTGATGACCGCAGACGGTTTTGCTCCAGATCTGCCCACCGCAGCGCTGATGCTGTGCGCAGCTGTAACCGAGGAGATCTTTTTCAGAGGATTTCTGCTGCATTTTCTTGCAAGACGCAGCAAAACGGCAGGTATTTACCTGACCAGTATCCTGTTTTCCATACTGCATATAGTCAACCTGACCCAAAACATCGATCCAGTCTACACATGGATGCAGGTAATCTGCGCCTTTGCGTCCGGACTCTGTTACAGTACTGTCACAATCAGTATCGGCAGTCTGCTTCCCTGCATCGCAGCCCATTTTCTTACTAACATCACCGGTAGCGCAGCAGCACCGGATCCCGGGTGGGAAACCAACGTTCTGTGGTCTTGTATCGCTGCATGCATCTGCTGGGGAACCCTGCACAGTTACAAAATTCGCAAATTTGACAAGGAGATTCAATCATGAGACTATATATCGATCCCGGTACGGGAAGTATGCTCTTCACCATTCTGATTGGCATTATTGGTGCAAGCATCTACTCCATGAGAATGCTTCTGATCAAGCTCCGTTTCAGAATCAGCGGCGGTAAGATCGAAGCAAACGACAAAAAGATTCCTTTTGTTATCTTCTCCGATGACAAGCGTTACTGGAACGTCTTTGAACCCATCTGCCGCGAAATGGACAAAAGAGGAAAAGACGTGGTCTACATGACCGCATCCGAGGATGATCCCGCGCTGAATAATCCCTACAAGCATATCAAAGCAGAATTTATCGGCAAGGACAATAAGGCTTTCGCCCGACTGAACTTCCTGAATGCTGAAGTTGTGATTTCCACAACGCCCGGATTGGATGTCTATCAGTGGAAGCGTTCCAAAGAAGTCAGCTACTACGTCCATATCCCCCATGCTGCCAGTGAGATCACGCTGTACAGAATGTTTGGTATTGATTACTATGATGCCATTCTGCTCTCCGGCGAGTATCAGGCTCAGGATATCCGGAATCTGGAAAAGCTCCGGGGACTGCCTGAAAAAGAACTGGTCAAAATCGGCATTCCCTACATGGACAAAATGGCTGCCCGGTTTAACGAGATGGGTCCCGCTCCCGACCATCCCCGTACCGTGCTTCTAGCTCCCTCCTGGGGACAGAGCGCCATCTTCAGCGTTTACGGAGGCAAGATCATTGATGTGCTTCTGAAAACCGGATATCATGTCATTGTCCGGCCTCATCCCCAGTCTTTCAAGTCTGAGACGGAGATGATGGAAAAGCTGATGCATGACTATCCGGAATCTGACCAACTGGAATGGAACCGGGATACGGACAATTTCGAGGTTCTGCGTCGCTCCGATATTCTGATTTCCGATTTCTCCGGTGTTATCTTTGAATTTGCTCTGATCTATGACAAGCCGGTTATTTACACTGACCCCCGGTTTGATCTCAGCCTCTATGACGCATGGTGGCTGAATACGCCTCTCTGGACCACCTCTGCTCTGCCCAGACTTGGCCGCGAGCTGACTTCGGAAAATATGGAAAACCTGAAGGATCTGATCGACTCCTGTCTGGAAGATCCCCGCTATGCCGAGGGACGTCGCAGCGTGAAGGCGGAAACCTGGGAGCATCCTGGCGAAGGCGCGCAGCGCACCGCGGCCTATCTGATTGAAAAATACGAGGAACTGACCCGTACGGAAGGGGGTAAATAAAAATGTCATTTGTTACGATACTGGAAGCATTGCTGATCGGTCCTCTGAAACTGGTCTTTGAAATTATTTTCACCCTGGCAAACAGGTTTATCGGTCACCCCGGTCTGGCGATCATTGTGCTGAGCCTGATTATGAATATTCTGGTTCTTCCGCTGTACAGGCGTGCAGACGCCATGCAGGAGGAAGCCCGGGATACCGAGGCACGGCTGCACGACGGTGTGGCTCACATTAAGAAAACTTTTTCCGGCGATGAACGGATGATGATTCTGCAGACCTATTATCGGCAGAATAACTACAAACCAACTTCCGCACTGAACGGCTCCGTTTCTCTGCTGCTGGAAATTCCGTTCTTCATGGCCGCTTATCAGTTTTTGTCTCATCTGGAGATTCTCAATGGTGTGTCTCTTGGCCCCATCACGGATCTCGGCGCTCCTGACGGACTGCTTGTCATTGGCGGCATTGCTATCAATGTTCTGCCCATCCTGATGACCCTTGTAAACGTCATTTCCAGCGCACTGTACCTGAAGGGATTCCCCCTGAAGACGAAGGTCCAGCTGTATGCCATGGCGCTGTTCTTCCTGGTCTTCCTTTACACCTCCCCCTCCTGTCTGGTATTCTACTGGACCCTGAATAATGTCTTCTCTCTTGTGAAGACCATCTTCTACAAGCTGAAAAACCCCAAAAAGATCCTGGCACTTCTCACTTCCGCAGTAGGTCTGGCATTCCTTGTTTTCAGCCTGTGCTTCTATGACACGGACTCCCTGAAAAGAAAAGCTGTCCTTTCTGCACTGGGTATTCTGCTGCAGTTGCCCCTCATCGCTCCCATCGTCAAGTCCCGGGTGCATATTCAGACAGGTGAACCCAAGCCCAACCGCAAACTGTTTATTCTTGGTTCCCTGTTCCTGACCGTGCTGATTGGCTTGCTGATCCCCTCCACCTTTATCGCTGCTTCCCCTCAGGAGTATGTTGATCCCAGCTACTTCCACCATCCCCTGTGGTACATCGTCAGCAGCACTTGCCTGGCTGCCGGTACCTTCCTGGTATGGATGCGCGTGTTCTACTGGCTGGCAAGTCCCAAAGGCAAGGAGATCTTCGATAAACTGGTGTGGATCCTTTGCGGGATCATGCTGGTAAACTACATGTTCTTCGGAACGGATCTCGGCATCATTTCTTCCACTTTGCAATATGAGACCGGTCTGTCCTTCACTATGGAAGAACAGCTTGTCAACATTCTGGTCCTTGCTGCAGTGGCAGCAATCATGTACCTGTTCAGCTGCAAATGGAGCCGGGCTGTGGCAACAGTACTTCTGACTGCTACCATTGCGCTGGGCGGTATGTCCGGATTGAACATGGTAACCATCAGGAACTCCGTGGAAGAAATCTCCATCCAGCTGGCCAATCAGGAAGACAGCGCTCCCAGCTTCCAGCTTAGCAAGAACGGAAAGAATGTGGTTGTGCTGATGCTGGACCGTGCAATGGGCGAGTATGTCCCGTACCTCTTCAACGAAAGGCCCGAACTGGTGAAGCAGTTCTCCGGATTCACCTATTACGCAAATACCATCTCCTTCGGTGGCTTTACCAATTTTGGTACCCCTGCCCTGCTGGGCGGATATGAATACACGCCCGTGGAGATGAATAAGAGAAACACCGAGTCTCTGGTCTCCAAGCATAATGAAGCTCTGAAGGTCATGCCGGTACTCTTTGCAGAAAACGGCTACGATGTTACGGTCTGTGATCCCGTTTATGCAAACTATCAGTGGATCCCTGACCTTTCCGTTTTTGATGACTACCCTGACATCAACACCTATATCACCAAGGGTAAGTTTTCCGACGTATCCCAGAAGGAAAGGGTCGTATCCAATAACTACAGAAACTTCTTCTGCTTCGGCATCATGAAATCCATGCCCCTGCCCATCCAGTCTGTAATCTACAACAACGGACAGTATAATCAGGCGGTCTCCTACGAGGACAACGTTGTATATTCAACCCAGACCACCGAGAACATGTCCCAGGCCGCCGGTTTGAGTGCAGCTTTTATGGAGCCCTACAATGTAATTTCCAGCCTATCCTACATGACCGGAATCAGCGAAGATGAAACAAACACCTTCCTGTTCATGTCCAATGACACAACACATGAACCGATGCTTCTTCAGGTACCCGAGTACGCTCCGTCTGCGATCGTGGATAACCGGGAATACGACGCTGCGAATACTGACCGCTTTACCGTTGACGGCAAAACGCTGAATATGACTGACGCACGCCAGATGAGCCATTATCAGTCCAACATGGCTGTCATGATTCAGCTCGGCAAATGGTTTGATTACCTCCGGGCAAATGATGTCTATGACAATACCAGAATCATTCTGGTCGCCGACCACGGCCAGCATCTGGCCCATTTGGATGAGCTTGTCATGAACGGCGGTTCCAGCAGCCTGACGGATGTGGAAATGTATTATCCTCTGCTGATGGTCAAGGATTTCGACAACGAAAAATTCGCGACATCCTACGAATTCATGACCAACGCGGATGTTCCCACCCTGGCGGCAAGCGGTCTGATCGATGATCCCCGCAATCCTTTCACTGGAAAGGCAATCAACAGCAGCGAAAAAACTGCCCACGATCAGTTTGTCATCATGTCCTGGGATTGGGACGTGGATGAGAACAACGGTAACACCTTCCTGCCTGCGCTGTGGGCCAGTGTCAGAGATAACCTCTGGGAAGAAGGAAACTGGACTTTCTATAGCACCCAAACTGTCCTGACTGATCACACAGCACCCTGAAACCATCCGCAATTCTGAATCACCGCCCCGCGCTTTCTGCGCAGGGGCGGTATTCGTTTTCATCCGTTATCCTGTAGCTGAGCAGTCCATACAATGTGAATTGATGAGAGGGAAATTATGTACCCCCAACGACATGCAGCAACCTGCAGATTTATCAATTCCAACAGCTAAATAAGCGGCATAAGATCTGCTGAATCAGATTCTGATATTGATAAATAACAAGACTACTCAGGGGGCAGCCATCCAAGAAGTCAGGAAAGGACCAAATTATCAGCTTCTGCTATTGGGTGATCCAGAAAAAGATTGTACGGAACTGTATTCCAGGCATACTGGTTTGATAACCTCAAATTCCAAAATGAAGTTACGCCAATTTCTATATGTACCCGAAAAGGTACCCATCCTCTTGAAGGTTTCATTAACCATTCGGAAAACAGTCGAATACAGCAACATCGGTATCAACAAGATGGACAATTTGATCCGGACCCCAACTCCCCCTTTTTCCTCCATATCTGCGCCATGAAGCCGGTGAAACGAAAAGAATTCGAACAGTTCATCAGCCAGAAGTTAATTATTTGAATAACCGCTATTGAAAATCGGGAGTTAATGCGATATAATCTAAAATGTTGCATTAGCTCTTTTTCTCATTTCTTGAGAATGGA
>JAFTVM010000027.1 GCA_017465745.1 Oscillospiraceae bacterium | reverse complement strand
ATAAAGCCTGACCTCTCGAATACAACGATTTCAGCCTGCTCGTCCAGTCTGCGGATTCTTGCTGCTGCGGTGGCTCCGCCTGCCACACCACCTACGATCACAACTTTCATATTATCTCTCCACCTTTCCGGAATAAGCGGTGATACCGCCGATGTTCTGAATATTGGTATATCCCATATGCTGGAGCATGGCGCTTGCCTGACGGCTTCTGCTTCCTGAATAGCAGTATACAAACAACGGCGTATCTTTATTGTCTGCAACGGCGCTTATTTTGTCAAGCTGCTGCAGCGGCACATTTTTACTTCCGGGAATATGACCCTCCCGATACTCCTGGGGCGTACGCACATCCAGAAGGACTGCTCCGCTGGTATTGTGATAGTCCGCAACACCCTTGTTGATGTCAGGCTGTTTCAGAAAATCGAAGAATCCCATATCTACACCTCCTTAAAGCATCCCAAGAATTGCATTCTTGGGTCTTGCGCCTATAGCCTGATTGACGATCTTACCGTTCTTCATGACAACCAGAGTCGGAATGCTCATCACGCCGAACCGGCCGGCCAGTTCCGGCTGCTCATCCACGTTTACCTTGCCGACCTTCATGTCGCTGCGCTCCCTGGCAATCTCCTCTACGATGGGAGCTACCATACGGCAGGGACCGCACCAGGTGGCCCAGAAGTCCAGCAGGACAGGCTTATCGGAATTCATCACTTCACTCTGGAAGTTATTCTGATTGATATTGATAGCAAACATTCTACAGTCCTCCTTGTGTTTTCTTTATGGTCTCATTATAACCGGGAGAACGTAGTTCTTCCGTGATGACATCACGCACCGTATAAAGTGGACAAGATATCTACATGAAAGAAAGCCGGACTTCCAAAGGAAGTCCGGCGGTGTTGCAACGGGCAAAAACTCCCGGAACCGTGGTTCCGGGAGGGTGGATCACTTCATAAACTTGTCGATGGCCTGGCACAGATCTTCAATGGCGTCGGTATCCCCCGCCGCCACGGCGTCCACCATGCAGTGGCGCATGTGGTCCTTCAGGATCACCTTGCCGGTGTTGTCCAGAGCCGAACGCACCGCCGCCAGCTGGATCAGCACCTCGGAGCAGTCATAGCCCTCCTCCACCATCCGCTTCACCTTCTCCAGGTGGCCCACGGCCCGGGCCAGCCGGTTGATGACGGCCTTCTGGTTCTCGTGGACATGACCGTGGGAGTGGGCGATGCCATGGGCGTGGAGATATTCGTGATCGTGTTCATGGTCGTGGTCGTGATGATGCTCCATAGCCCGTGCCTCCTTTTTTCTTGAAATTATACCCCATTTCCGCCCCCGCCGCAAGCCCCACCGGGGGTTAAAGATGGAAAAATAAATGTTTTGACATTCGCTGTAATCAGGCGTATAATAGAGAAAAAATTATCGATAAAAGGAGATTATCATTATGCATATTCCTCACGATCATGTCTGCGGCGGCGCCCACGACCATGAGCATACCCATACTCATACCCATGAGCACACCCACGACGGCCACACCCACACTCATGAGCACGGCCATGTCCACAGCCACGACCACGCCCATCCCCATGACCACGAGCATCTGCACGACCACGACCATGCGCACACCCACAGCCACGACTGCGGCGGTCACTGCCACAGCTGCGAATCCGCCTGCGAGCACACTCCCATGGAGGAGCTGCTGGCTCTGATGAACTACATGGTGGGCCACAACGCCGCCCACGCCAAGGAACTGGCCGACCTGGCTGTTCAGCTGGATCAGGCCGGCTCCCACGCCGCCTACGAGCAGGTCATGGCCGCTGTGTCCGATTTCGAGAAGGGCAACATGCGCCTGTCCATGGTCCTGGCCAGCCTGAAGTAAGCGGTCACCTATCAAAAAGGAGAACAACTATGTGCCTGTCTACTGTTTATAAGAACACCATGGAACCTGCCTCCATCCTGATGAAGAACGTCATGAGCATCGAGTGCCGGGACGGCCAGGTGATCCTGACTGACCTGATGGAGCGCCAGATGGCCATCGAAGGCCAGCTGGAGCGGGCCAACCTGGTGGATGGTTACGTCATCGTCAAGGAAGCTGTCTAAAAGAAAAAGAGAACTGCCCCGGGAATCCGGGGCAGTTTTTGCGTATTCAGATTTTCAGGAAGCCGCCGCTTCTGCCGTTCTTCACGGCCAGGATCTCCGCCACCACGGCCAGGGCGATCTCCTCGGGGGTCTCGCCGCCCAGGTCCAGGCCGATGGGGGTGTGAACGGTGTTCAGCTTTTCCTGTTCGATACCGGCGTCGCTGAGCTTGCCGAAAATGGCGCGGATCTTCTGCAGGGAGCCCAGCATGCCCACATAGGCAGCATCGCCCCGGCGCAGCACGCCGCCGAGAGCCGCGCCGTCCACCATGTGGCCGTAGGTGGAGACCACATAGGATGCGCCTGCAGGCAGCTGCGCAGTTTCCACATCGGCAAAAGACTTGACGGGGATGAACCGGTCCGCCATGCGGATGGAGTCGCCGATGACGTCCTCGCCCCGGGTGTCGATGAGGGTGGTGTGGAAGCCCACGGCCTTGGCGGTGCGGATCACGGCGTTGCCCACATGGCCGCCGCCCACCACCACCAGCTTCAGAGCTTCATTGCGGCAGACCTCGATGAACACCGTCAGCCGGCCGCTGCAGCTGAAACCAGCCTGGGCCAGCTCCGTGTTGAAATCATAGGTCTTGACGGCATTTTTGCCGGATTTCAGGCACTCTTTGGCGTCATGGATGGCAGCGTTTTCCCACATGCCGCCGCCCACGGTGCCGCTGATGGCGCCGTCGGCATAGACAACCATTTTGCCGCTGGTGCGGGCCAGGTTCACGGCCTCCACAATGGTGACAACGGCAAATTCCCGGCCCGCCTTCAGGCTCTGGGACTGTTCAAGCAGCAGATCACAAAGTTTCATATCGTATTGACTCCTTACCATCCCTGCTCCAGCAGCAGCCGGGGCAGGTCTTCTCGATTTTCTTCTGTCACGGTGATGACACGTACATCCTCCCGGGCGGCGATGGCGTCCAGGAACGGGCTGTCCGCCTGCTGGAGGACGCCATAGACCGGGGTATCCCCCTCCAGCGCTGACAGCACCGCATTCTGGAAGCCGTAGGCCTCCAGTTCCGTGGGCCCCAGCTCGTCCATCAGCAGCAGATCCGCGCCCCTGGATTTTTCCAGCATAGCCTTTCCCAGCCGGTCAAAGTCGGCGGGATCAAGCTCCAGCTTTCCCCTGCGGCGGCGGAAGAGGATATTCTCCGGCAGGAAGCCTGCCTCCCCCGTCGGCGGCAGCATATAGATGTCTGCGCCGCCCTCCGTACGGATGCGCTTGGTGCGGAAGCCGCCCAGTTCTTCATCCCGGCCCTCCAGGAGCTTCGCCAGCACCGTGGACTTGCCCACCTGCTTCCGGCCTGTCAGGAACAGATGCCGTGGATGGGGCTTCGGCCGTTCCGGGATGGGCTGAAAATCCGGGATACCCGGCAGCAAGCCCTTACCCGCCCGGCGGTAGTCCTTCGCCTCCACGCTCTGGCTGTAGAAGCGCTCATTGTTGGCGATCAGCCGCTCCAGCGTCACCGGTGCAAAGCCGTTGATGTCCACCCCCGCGTTCAGCACCCGGGGCAGCGTGCGCAGAATGTCATGGAACTGGCCGCTGGCGTGGAGGTGACCGTGGATCATATAGCCCTTGGGCTTTCCGTAGAGCATGGGGTAATGGGACAGAAAAATGTGGTGCGGCCCGTCGTCGATCTCCAGAAAATCCGTGACCGTTTCAAAATACCGGTACAGCAATGGCGCATCCCGGTAACCCGTGTCGTGGTTTCCCCGGATCAGGTGCTTGCGGCCGTTGAGCCGGGCCAGAATACGGCAGGGCACATGGCCGCCGTTCCAGCCGATGTCGCCCACCAGGTATACCGTATCATCCGGGCCTACAACGGCGTTCCAGTTGGCAGCCAACGCTTCATCCATCTCTTCCACAGACGCAAAGGGCCGCCCCGCCAGCAGGGGCTCATATCCAAAATGGGGGTCTGCCGTATAAAAGATCATGGTTTTCTCCCCCCGTCGATCGTAATGCAATCATTATATCACAGTTATAAATAATTGTAAATTGTAGTTTATCGTACACTTAACGTTTTCAATTGTAGGGGACGGGTCGCCCGTCCCGGCGGTAAAACCTGGCGAATTGACATTTGTATCGGCGAATTCGTAATCGGAAGGTTCACGGGACGGGGAACCCGTCCCCT
>JAFTVM010000026.1 GCA_017465745.1 Oscillospiraceae bacterium | reverse complement strand
GGACGGGTTCCCCGTCCCGTGAACCTTCCGATTACGAATTCGCCGATACAAATGTCAATTCGCCAGGTTTTACCGCCGGGACGGGTGACCCGTCCCCTACAATTGAAAACGTTAAGTGTACGACAAACTACAATTTGAATTTCAATATATCTATTGCAATCGACGATACATCTATGATATACTAAAATGTAATCTTATGCCCAGGAGGTAACCATGGTCGATATCCACTGCCATATTCTGCACCGCTTTGATGACGGCTCGTCCAGTCTGGAGGAGTCCCTGGCCATGGCTCGGATGGCCGTGGATTCCGGGGTCACGGACATCGTTGCGACCCCCCATTTCCCCGGCCAGCGTGCTTCCCTGCGCCGGATCAGCCGGCTGCTGGAGCGGTATAAAGAGCTGTCCCAGGCCATCGCCCGGGAGGGGATCCCCCTGCAGCTCCACCACGGCGCCGAGATCCTGTGTATGGCGGACACCCTGGAGCTGGCAGAGCAGAATATGCTGCCCACCATCGGTGACACCAGCTATTTCCTGGCAGAATTCTATTTTGATGAACACTATTCCTTTATGGATGAGATGCTGCGCGCCCTGGTTGCCGCGGGCTACACCCCGGTGGTGGCCCACCCGGAGCGCTACGACGCCATCCAGCACGACCCCCTGGTGCTGGAGCGCTGGTTCCGCCGGGGCTATGTGCTGCAGCTGAACAAGGGCAGCGTCCTGGGCGCCTTCGGCAGCCGTGTTCAGCGCACCGCACGCACCATCCTGGACGCAGGGCTGGCCCATATCATCGCCAGCGACGCCCACAGCGCCAGCCACCGCACCCCCCATATGGGTCAGCTCACCCAGTGGCTGGCGCATCATCTGGATGCCGATTACGCCCGGATCCTGGTGGAGGACAACCCCGCCCGCCTGATCCGCGGCGAATCCATGACCCCGGCCCAGTGACGCCGGAATATAAGGAGCGAATTATGAGAATTACAAGAATCATTCTGATCCTGGTGTTTCTGGCAGTGGCCGCCGTATCTGCCGTCCAGGATGCTGCCGGACGGCTCTCCACCGCCGATGTGCCGCCGGTCCTTACCTGCGAAAGTGAAACCCTGGACGTATCGGTGAAGGATCCCAAAAGCGTCCTGCTGGCCGGCATCACCGCCACCGACGCCCAGGACGGCGACATTTCCCACCGGGTCCTGGTGACCGGCGTTTCCCGCCTCTTTGGGGACAACACCGCCCGGGTCAGCTATGCGGTCTTCGACAGCGACCACAACATGGCCACCCTTACCCGCAATATCCACTATACCGACTACCAGCTGCCCCGGTTCTCCCTGGAAGAGCCGCTGATCTACCGGGAGGATGAGGACATCACCCTGCTGGACCGGCTCCACGCCCGGGACGTCATTGACGGCGACATCACCGGTTCCATCCGCGTATCCCCCGCCAACCGAAGCAGCTACAGCCAGGATCTGTTTATCACCACTGTCCAGGTCACCAATTCCATGGGCGACACCGCCTGGCAGACTCTGCCGGTGATCCAGTGCAACGATCCCGAAAACGCGGTACAGGTGGAGCTGGATACATACCTGATCTATCTGAAGCAGGGCGCCGATTTCCAGGCCCGCCGGTATCTTGACGGCGCATCCTTCGGCGGCGATCCCGTCAGCCTGGACAATGTGACCATCACCGGCGAGGTGGATACCGCCACCCCCGGCACCTATATGGTCGTATACGACTGCGTCTACGGCAGCCATTCCGGCAAGTCGGTCCTCACCGTCGTGATCGAGTAAGGAGGCAATATGAAAGAACTGAATCTGTCCCATATCTCCACCTCCTGTCTGATCCGCATGCTGGTGCGCAATCTGTGGATGATCCTGCTGGCCGCCTGGACCTTCTCCATGGCCGCCGGCATCTATGTCGACACCCTGCGGACGCCCCAGTATCAGGCCTCCATGACCTACGCCGTCCAGTCCAGAACCACCTCCGCCTACGGAAACACCGGGCGCTCCGCCGCCAGAGAGGTCACCTCCGTACTCACCAGCCTGCTGCCGACCAACATGGTCACCGAGAAGATCCGCGCCCACCATCCGGATCTGGCGGATTTCAACGGCACCATCACCGCCTCCCAGGTGGGCAGCAGCAATTTCATCATCATCAACTGCCAGGACGATACCCCCGACGACGCCCTGATGTCCCTGCTGGCCCTGGAGGATATCTTCCCGGAGATCAATGAATACGTCGCTTCCGACACCATCACGGTGCTGATCCGCAATCCCAGCGTCTCCGGCGGCATGGTCAATGCGGTGAACGTCTCCCAGGTTCGCGAAAGATCCGCCCTCGCCGGCGGCGTTCTGATGACCGCGCTGCTGGTCTGGTTCTTCCTGAAGCGGGACACGGTCCAGACCCGCACCGGCGCCCGCCACCAGCTGGACGCCAATATCCTGGGCTATATCGGCCGTGTCCGCCGCCCGCTGACCCTGCGCAATCTGCTGCGGCCCGTGAAGGCGCCCCTGCAGGTCTTCTCTCCCACCGCCAGCTTCGCCTACAGCGAGCAGATCGCCACCGTATGCGCCCAGCTGGAGCACGAACACAATACCCACGGCTCCAGGATCTTCATGTTCACCGGCGTCGGTGAAAACGAGGGCAAATCCACCGTCTCCGGCAATGTGGCCGCCGCCCTGGCCATGCGCGGCAGCCGGGTGGCTGTGGTGGACTGCGACCTGCGCAATCCCAGCCTGAAGAAATTCTTCGACAACAGCTACAACGCCGCGCTGCCCCTGAACGAGCTGCTGGCCGCTCCCTTCACCCGGGAAAATCTTGCCAGATGCCTGGTCCAGCACGACCAGCTGGGACTTTACATGCTCTTCTCCCACAAGGCCGACCCCCGCTGCACCGAGCTGCTGACCAGCCGCTCCATGGCATCCCTGCTGCGGCACCTGCGGATCTGTGACTATGTGATCCTGGATATGCCCCCCATGGGCTATTTTGCCGACACGGAGGCCATCGCCGACATGGTGGACGCATCGGTGCTGGTGGTGCGCCAGGACCGCACCCCCGCCTGTGACATCAACGACGCCGCCGACCTGCTGCGCCAGGCCAATTCCCGGTTCCTGGGCTGCGTCCTCAACGATATGACCGGCACCCTCACCGAGGGCTACGGTTACGGCCGCTACGGCTATGGTTACGGCTATGGCTACGGCTACGGCCACTATGGCTACGGTACCAAAAACGGCACCCACGGGCGCCGGGAAGAATGAGAAAGGAGGCTATGTTCCATGGAAACCGAAAACAAGGACACAGAAAAAATTGACATTACCCGGTATGTGATCCGTTTTCTGAAAACACTGCGCCGGACCTGGCTTCCCATCGTGATCCTGTCCGTGCTGTTCGGCGGCTACCGGTATTTCAGTGCCGCCCGCAGCTTCATGCCGGTCTATGAGACCAGAGCCATCCTCTCCGTCACCTCCGATTACAGCACCGACAGTATTTTCTCTGACAACAGCTATTACGATTCCAGCGCCGCCGAGCAGATCGTGGAGACCTTCCCGTATCTGCTGACCACCGACTTCATGCGCGATCTGATCCAGGCGGAGCTGGGCACCAATTCCATCCCCGGCTCCATCACCGCCAGCTCCATCGCCGAGACCAGCATGTTCGAGCTCAAAGCCACCGGCTCTGATCCCCAGAAGCTGTGCGATGTCCTCAACGCCGTCATCACCGCCTACCCCAAGGCGTCGGTGTATATGGTGGACAATTCCCGGATCAAGGTGCTGGAGGAACCCTATGTCCCCACCGAGCCTTCCAACAGCTTCTCCGGCCGCTCCACCCTGGTCAAGGGCACCCTCACCGCCCTGATGGCGGGCCTGGCTGTGACCTTCCTGCTGTCGCTGCTGAACCAGTCCATCGGCAGTGAGCAGGAGCTGAAGGAAGTGGTCAGCATCCCCCTGCTGGCCAGCCTGCCCCAGCTGCGGATCAAAAAGCGCCGGGTCAATACCGACGTCCTGATCCGCGCCTCCGATGATCCCGGCATGGCCGAGGCCATCCGCGGCCTTCGCGCCAAGGTCCGTAAGCACCTGAAGGATAACGACGGCAATGTGGTTCTGCTGACCAGCACCGTCCCCGGCGAGGGCAAGACCACCGCCGCAGCCAATCTGGCACTGGCTCTGGCCGCAGAGGGACACCGCACCGTGCTGCTGGACGCCGACCTGCGCAACCAGACCATCGGCCGTCTCCTGGGCGGCGATAACCAGACCGCCGGTCTGATGGCCCTGATGAAGCACAACGACCTGGATGTGGCCGACTGCCTGCAGACCGCACCGGACAGCACCCTGTGCTATATCTCCGGCCCCAGCACATCCCAGCGCTATTACCGGCTGGATCCCAAGGCACTGGACCGGGTGCTGGATGCGCTGAAGGCCCAGTTCGACTACATCGTCATCGACACGCCCCCCAGCAGCATCGTCTCCGACACCTCCCTGCTGAGCCACCACGCCGACTGCGTGCTGTATGTGGTCCGCCAGGACCACGCCCCCAAGGCCCAGATCGTGGACACCATCCTGGGTATGCACCAGCGCAGGATCCCCCTGGCCGGCTGCATCCTCAACGGTACCCCCCGCAGCAACGCCCGTTACGGCTATGGCTATGGCTACGGCTATGGCAAAAAGTACGGCTACGGCAGGAAATACGGCTACGGAAGAACGAAACAGGAGTAACCAACACCCCCGTGCACCACGCACGGGGGTGTTTTTCAGTGGTTCAAATTGCAGTTGCCACGTCGGTCTTGCAGACCGCCTGGCAATGACAGGGGGTGTCGGTACGCGGCTGCGTTGGTTGAAACAGACCGATCAATTCAAATTTACCGTCCCAGGGTGCCGGTCAGTTCCAGGATGGTGCGGCACTGGTCACGCTGCCTGGCAGCCAGGCGGGCAAAAACGGGGCCGTATTCCCGGTCATCGCTCCGTGCCTCGTAAGTAACCAGGGCCCGCATGGCCAGCCCATAGCACCGGCGCAGCAGCGGGACGGTCTGCCCCGCCTCCGGCGCGCCCCCGCGGACCTGGGGTGCCTCCCCGGTGACCAGCACGCAGATCCCCTCCAGACAGGCCACATGTCCCCGGGCTTCCCGGGCCAGCTGCTGCAGCACAGACGCCTCCCGGCCGCTGACCCGCCGGGCCAGATCCAGGCAGATCAGCGCCATCCTTTCCTCCGCCATCAGCAGCGAGCGCAGGTCCGCGCCGTCCTCCATCCAGCCCCGCACCGTCCGGTACTGGGGCAGCTCCGGCACAAAATTTGTCATACCATTCATCCTTTCCAAAAGTCATCGCCCTATTATATTCCGCAGCGGGCAGATTTTTTCGCACTTTTGGTCGGTTATTTTTCCGATTCCCACTTCCCTTTCCCGCTCATTTGTGCTATAATACAATTGAAATCAGCCCCTGCGCTGGGGTTTTTCATATTTCCATCAGGAGGCGATCATCATGCCGAGAACCAGCGACAAGGCCCAGTTGATTCTGGATTATGTGAACCAATTCATTCAGGAGAACGGCTACTCTCCCTCCGTCCGGGAGATCGGCGCTGCCGTGGGGCTGCGCTCCACTGCCTCCGTCAGCTACCACCTCCAGGCGCTGCAGGACAAGGGCCTGCTCCAAAGCCCCGGCGCCAAGGGCCGCAAGCGCGCCATCGTCACCTCCATCCGCCCCGGCCAGATCCCGGTGGTGGGCGTGGTTACCGCGGGCATGCCCATTCTGGCGGTGGAAAATCAGGAGGGCACCATGGCCTGGGAGGGCGATCCCGGATGCTTTGCCCTGCGGGTTCGCGGCGACAGTATGATCAACGCCGGTATCCTCAGCGGCGATAAGGTGGTCGTCCGTCCCCAGCCCAGCGCCGACGACGGCCAGATCGTGGTGGCCCGCATCGGTGACGAAGCCACTGTCAAGCGTCTGCGCCGGCGGAACGGCCAGATCTGGCTCATGCCGGAAAACGAGAATTATCCCCCCATCGACGGCTCCGAGGCAGAGCTTATCGGCATCGTCAAGGCCGTGGTGCGGGAATACTAAGATCCCCCGCCAGCCTCATCTGCCTGCCCCCGGAAAGAGAATGGGAGCAAGTGTAGCACACCCGCAGAACCGTTTCCGGTTCTGCGGGTGCTTTCACTGTGATGCGCAAATTGTAGTTTGTCGTACACTTAACGTTTTCAATTGTAGGGGACGGGTCGCCCGTCCCGGCGGTAAAACCTGGCGAATTGACATTTGTATCGGCGAATTCGTAATCGGAAGGTTCACGGGACGGGGAACCCGTCCCCT
>JAFTVM010000025.1 GCA_017465745.1 Oscillospiraceae bacterium | reverse complement strand
TGTAAACATCCACCGAAGTTACCACCTTTTCTTTTCCTCCTACAATAGCGTTAATCCTATTGTAGGGCATCTTGCAAGGTGGCTCAAATATTCGCTGTCATTCTCCGGGAAAGTGGCTCAAGTACATATTAGCATTTACACCGAGCCAGATCTGCGTCCTTTGCCGTTTTCATCAGCCAGGTCAGGTATTTGTACGGATCCAGGCTATTCTCAATCGCTGTTTGGATCAGGCTGAACATGACTGCGCTGCCGGTGGCACCCTTCGGGGTATTGGCAAACAGGAAGTTCTTTCTGTCAATGACGAAGGGCTTAATGCTTCTTTCAGCCCGGTTGTTGGAGATCTCCAGCCGGCCATCTTTGAGATAATTGGTCAGGTAAGGCCACTGCTCCTTCAGGTAGGTGAACGCCTTGCCCAGAGCGGACTTCGGTGCGGCTGCTCTGGAATTTGCCCATGCAAACATCGCGTCTAAAACAGGCTTCGCCTGCTCCAGCCGCTCGTTGTATCGTTCTTCTGCTGTTTTCTCCGCAAGACCCTGCTCAATCTCAAACAGGAGGTTGCAGTAAGCCAGTCCCTGGGATGCTGAACTGCCTTTGGCCTTTCCCTTGGGCAGGGATTTCACAGCCTCGTCGAACTTTCTTCTGGCGTGCGCCCAGCATCCGACGACCGTAATATCTTCCGGAAGGTTATGGTATCCGGAATAGCCGTCCGTATGGAGATATCCCTTGAAGCCGGTCAGGAATTCCTTGGGATGGATACTTCCTCTTCCGGGCTGGTACTCATACAGAACGATGGGCTTGCACGTATCTCCGCTGGTCCGGTATAGCCACATATAGCTCTCAGTCTGAGGCTTCCTGCCCGGCTCATGGAGTACCTGCAGCGTAGTCTCATCTGCGTGGAGAATATCTCTGGAAAGAAGCTCCCTGTGCAGCTGCTCGTATACAGGTTTCAGGTAATCCTCCGCAGCTCTCAGAATCCAGTTGGACATGGTCTGGCGGCTTAGGGAGATTCCTTGGCGGTTCAGCTCCTGCTCCTGACGGTAGATGGGCGCACCCATGACGAACTTCTGGGTCATGATGTGAGCAATGGCCTCCGGCGTGGCAAAGCTGCCGGGGATGACGCTCTTCTCGTGGGGAGCCTTAACAATGGGCGTTTCACAGCCCTCGTCAGCGGTTTCAGCACAGCTCTTGCAGGCATAGCTGTAATAGATGTGCTGCTCCACGATGATCTGGGCAGGAACGATCTTGAGCTTGTTGACCACCTCGGTGCCGATCTCGGTCATGGTATCGCCGCACTGGGGACACACCAGGTCCTCGCCCTCCAGACGGTGTTCGATCCGTTCTTTGGGGAGATCCTCCGGGATGGAGTCCAGGGTGTACTCGTGCTTTTTATGCCGCTTGTGGGCTGCAACGACGGTGGTATTCTCCTCGTCCTTGGCGGCAGCAAATACTTCGGCTTCGTTGAACAGGAAGCTCAGCTGCTCCATGAGCGTCTCTTCACTCTTCTCAGAGGATGCGCCGAACTGCTTATGCCGGGCAAGACGCAGTGCTTCCATAAGTACATCCACACGACTTTCAAGCTCCGAGATTTTCTTTCTCTGAGCCTGGAATTCCTCATATTCCGCGCGGGAAATGGTGACCATTTCGGCGTTACTTGTCTGGAAAGTATCTGTCTTTTTCATGCATTTATTATACCATATATGTAGTGGAAAGTACAGTAAAATGCAGAATATCTCAAACTATTTCCAGTCCATTTACAGGCTTGTGTGCCTTGGGCTGATCCACGCTCAGCCCTTCCATGAGCCAGCGGTACTGCTGCGGTGTCAGGCTTCTGGCTTCACTTTCTTTCCGGGGCCACTGGAAGCTGCCGGACTCCAGACGCTTGTACAGCAGCACAAATCCGTTCCCCTCCCAGTACAGGGCCTTGATCCGGTCCCGGCGTCTTCCACAGAAGAGGAACAGGGTGTTTGTGAAAGGATCCAGGCAGAACTGCTGCTGGACAAGAGAAGCCAGTCCATCTATCCCACGGCGCAGGTCGGTGTAACCGCAGGCGATGTAAACCCGGTCAGCTCCGGTGAAGTCCGTCAGCATGACTTCAGGATCCGCAGCACCGCTTCCACGGTGGCTGTATCTGCGCCGTTATGAATCTCCGCTTCTGCTCCGGCGATCCGGATGGTAACGGCTACACCGCAGACAGCCACCGGCTGTTCCGGTGTTATCTCCACGAAGTGGCTCTCCTGCTGCGCCTGCGCTATAGCATATACCTTTCGCTGCCACTTGTAGTAGGACGAGATGTTCACGCCATGCTCCTGGCACCATTGCCGTACACTCAGGCCGCTGTCCCGACACTGCGCCACCATTTGTGCCCACTGTGCCAGTTTATTCTGCTCATTGTACACTTGTAGTCCACTGTTCATGAAAATACCTCCGATTCGCTGGCAGTGCATGGCACTGCCATACACTATCCGACACTACACGGAGGTATTGTTTCATGTTATGCGATTGTCTGCAAGCCGGGGCTAGGTTTTACGCTTACATTGAAATAAATGATCCTCGGTACAATGTATCAATCCTGCGATATATTTGTAAGCGTCAAAACTAATGGCGGATGGGGAGGCACTGTTTCTTTCTCGCATTGAAATACGGAACATGACTGTTGCTGTACTGATTTTGATAGATTGAGTATCTGGCACAATTCGGCACAATATACGGGTTAAGACCGGAAAAACACCAAGTCTCAAGATAAAGTCTTTGTCTTAGTCATAAAATCCAACGGCTTCAGTCAAAGTCTTATTAAGGTAAATTATTTCACCGGGGACAACGGGGGATATCCGCATACCATGTCCGTTCTGTTTTTGCCGATTGTACCGTATGTGTTTATAGTACTGACTGTATTGGTGACCCGAAAATATGCGTAAAATAACGTTCTCGGTGACAGATTCATACAGTTTCGACAGGATTACATTGCCATCAGCAATTATGCCGCTTGTAATGCTGCTGCCCTGCACAGTTGTAGTTGCTGTGGAATGTTCGTCCAACCACCCTGAAACCGCCGTGGAAACCTGTTCATCCGCTACATTGACCTACGGTGCGGTCGTAGTGCCATCTGCATTGATAACCACATTACTGCCGTTTTTAACGCTGCCCCACGGGCAGTTCATAAATATTCTGTGAAGAACCGGGGGTGTCGGCAAGATTCTTTTCAGATAGGCTGCAACGACACGGTGATATGCTCTCCTGTTACAGCATCCTGCTTGATGTACCTGATTTCTGCTTGAAACTGTGTCCAGAGCTGGTACTTTGGATTGGCGGATAAATCCGCTCCAGCTGGGAGCTCCTTGGGAAGTGACCGCCCGTAAGTGGATCATCCGAATAGAATCCATAGAAAAACGCCCCTCCGGTACGGTCCGTTGCGGACCGGATCAGAGGGGCGTCTTCATCATATTTCATTTGCGCTTGCCCAGGGACTTCAGCCGGGGAGCGGGAAACCCGCAGGTGAAGGCTCCCGCCAGGGAACCCAGAGTATTATGGAGAACATCATCCGTTTCTGCCAATCCCAGGCCGAAACGGTACTGGGCGTACTCGATACCAATGCTGACTATGGCAAAGACAAAGGCCGTCAGCAATATCTTCCCACCGCTGCGCCACCGCCGCGGCAGCAGAGAACTGCCCAGCAGGCCGGCAGGGAAGAAGAGCACCGTATTCATGAAATTGGTGCGGAAGATCTCCCGGCTGCCGCCGTTGAAGGCGGTATGGTAGGAATGGAAGGGCATCAAAACAGGTTGTGTCAGATTGCTGCCCTCCGTCCGCTGGCACAGTGTAGCGTATATGATCAGGGCGACTGAGCAGGAAAACAGGATCAGGACTCCGGGCTTCCAACAGGGGACATCCTCCAATTGTTCCCGCAGGAGAAGAAATACCATGGCGGCCAGTGCCATCAGCAGCACCGCCTGGGGGATGGGCAGGCAGTAAAACCAGAGAAACAACCTGTTCATGGAATCAACCCAGAATGGCGTGGATGGTCTTTTCCACGATCAGACTCTTTTCGAATTCCCGCTCCATTTTTTCACGGGCGGTATTACCCATGGCATCCCGTTTTTCGCGGGAGATCAGGGCCATCTGATACATTTTTTCGTACAGGTCGCCGGCGTCCCTGACCCGGCACAGCAGACCGGTCTCGCCGTCACAGACGGCTTCCCGGCAGCCGTGGATATCACTGGTGATCACAGGGCGGCCGGTGGCGGCAGCTTCCAGCAGGACGTTGCTCATGCCCTCGTGCCAGCTGGGCAGCACGATGCAGTCGGCGGCAGCGTAGTAGGGACGGGGTTCGGACTGGAAACCATGAAACACGGCGATGCCGTCGGATACCAGCCGGTTTACCTCTTCCTCATAGTCGTCATCGAAAAAGCCCACCAGATCCAGAACCACCCGGTCGCCCAGTTCAGCGTGAAGCCGCCGCATGGCAGCAAAGAGCTCATCAACGCCCTTTTCCCGCATGATGCGGCCCAGGTACAGGAAATGGACTGCTTCGTTTTCGGGGTAGGGCCGCTGGGGGTATTCCTGCAGATTGATGCCTGCCCCGGCCAGAACGGTGATTTTTTCCGCTGGGATGATCCTGCGGTCCAGAAATTCCCGGGCGTTGCCTTCATTTTCGAAGAAGACCGTCTTGACTTTCCGCAGGGCGGTTTTGTACAGAACCGTTACAAACTGCGCCAGTCCCTTCCGCTGGAAGGCGGTGCCCAGACCCTGGACATTGGCGCAGAAGGGGATCCCGGCCATGGAACAGGCAAGGCCGGCGTAGATGTTGGGCTTAATGGAGTATGTAATCACCATATCGGGCTGTTCCTGTTTCAGCAGGCGGCGGTAGGTTTGGAAAAGCTTCAGGTCCGTTTTGGGATTGATGCCCCGACGGTCTACCTCCGTATGGATACACCGCAGGCCCATGGCCTGAAAGTCAGCCTCGTGCCCCACAAAGGGCATGCTGAGAACCACTTCATTTTCCTGCATCAGTGCCTGGATCAGTTCCCGGCGGAAGCGGTAGAGCATGTAGGAATGGTTGGTAATGATGAGGATCTTCACTTCTGGGCCATCTCCTTCTCTTTCTTCATGGTACCGGTGCCGCCTTCCACCACGCCGTCGTGGCGCAGCACGGCGAAAATGGTGCCCAGGAAGCACTTGCAGTCAAACAGAAAGCTCATTTTTTCCACATATTCGCCGTCCAGCTTGGCCTTGACGGGGATCTCCAGCTCATCGCGGCCGTTGATCTGGGCCCAGCCGGTGAGGCCGGGGCGGACGTCGTTGGCGCCGTACTTGTCCCGCTCTTCGATCAGGTCAAACTGGTTCCACAGGGCAGGACGGGGGCCGATAATGCTCATCTTACCGGTGAGGATGCAGAAGATCTGGGGCAGCTCGTCGATGGACAGCTTGCGGTAGACCTTACCCACGGGGGTGATCCAGCGCTGAGGATCGCTGAGCAGGTGGGTGGGCATATCCGAGGGGGTTTCGGTGTACATGCTGCGGAATTTGGGCATCATGAAGGTCTTCTTATGAAGTCCCACCCGCTTCTGCCAGAACAGAATGGGGCCCTTGGAATCCAGTTTGACGATCAAGGCAAAGATGGCCATGGGGATCGCCAGCACCACCAGACCGCACAGTGACAGGACAATGTCGATCATCCGCTTGAAAAATTTACGATACATAACGGTTTCCCTCCGTAAACAACATACAAATTCAATATATTATATCATGTCCGTACGGCAGATGCAATCAATCATTTTACCGGCTGCGGTGTAATTTGAGACTTGATTTCAAGTCCGATATGTGCTATAAAATCAATATAAATGAATACAGTCTGTCTGACTATAAAGAGACTATAGGGTTTTCACTGTTTCTGATCCGAACAGCACGCCCTTAGTCTCTTTTTTTGTTGCCCGGCTGATTCAAATCAAACACGAAGGAAGGAAAAACCAATGGCATATCAGTCCCATGAATTCTATCTGAGAAGATGTATCGAAATTTCCCGTCAGTCCCGGGAAAGCGGCAACACGCCCTTCGGCGCGCTGCTGGTGGACGAATCCGGCGAGATCGTCATGGAACAGGGGAATATCGAGATTACGGAGAAAATCTGTACCGGCCATGCCGAGACCACCCTGGCAGCCCGGGCCTCCCACGCATTTTCCAAAGACTACCTGTGGAAATGTACCCTGTATACCACGGCGGAGCCCTGCGCCATGTGCGCCGGCGCCATCTACTGGGCCAATATCGGCCGTGTCGTATACGGCATGACCGAAAAGCGGCTGCTGGAGCTGACCGGAAGCGACGAGCAGAATCCCACTTTTGATCTGCCCTGCCGGGAGGTGTTCGCCCGGGGTCAGAAGCCGATCCAGGTGATCGGCCCTGTTCCAGCCGTGGAGGAGGAAGCAGCCCGGGTCCATCAGGGATACTGGAACCAGTAAATGGGCCGGAATCCGGTAGAAGGGCGGAAAATCTTCCCGTCAGGGGATGCAATCCGGTCGTAAATGTGCTATGATGTCGGCAAAAGACGGAGGTGGTGGACTTGTCCCATCCTGAGAGAACCAACATCCGGCGGGATAACAACCGGTCGGCTGCGGCGGCAGGAGCGGTGTGCCTGGTGATCCTGCTGCTGCTGACCGCCCTGATGCAGATCCAGCAAAACAGCAGGGAAGCGCTGCAGATGGAGTACATCGTGCGTACGGTAGAATCGGAAACCTATGAGACGCTGCTGACCCAGATGGAAAAGACCCGGGTCATGGAGGGCCATCTGATCGAGACCGGGGGCGATTATGAAAATTTCGGCCCCATCTCCCAGCGGCTGCTGGGCGAGGAAGCGGTGCGCAGCCTGCTGTTCGCGCCGGACGGCGTCGTTCGGGGCGTCTTTCCCCTGGAGGGCAACGAGCCGGTGTACGGTCTGGATCTGAACAGCGAGGGCGCCGGCAATCTGGAGGCCCAGGAGGCCATCCGCAAGGGCACTCTGATCCTGGCGGGCCCCTTTGAGCTGGTGGAGGGCGGTCTCGGCGTCTGCGGCCGGCTGCCCATCTATCTGGAAAACGACAGCGGCCAGCGGGAATACTGGGGACTAGTGTCGGTTACGCTGAAGTATCCGGAAATATTCGCGGATAATCCCATCCATCATGTCAATGAACAGGGCTTTGCCTGCCGGGTTTGGCGGATCAATCCCGATGACAACCGGGAGCAGACCATTCTGGAAACGGAAAAGCCCATCGGAAACCGAACCGGGATCCGGGAATACCGGACCACGATGTTCAACACCACCTGGACCATTTCCGTGGCGCCGCTGATCCCCTGGTATCTGCGGCCGAGCCTGTGGCTGTGCATCGCGGGCAGCGTGATGGTGAGTCTGCTGGCGCTCTTTGGCGTTTCTACGGCCGTTAAGCTGCGCCGCATGAAGGCGGAGGCGTCCCAGATGCAGATCCGGGAGCTTCAGCAGAAGCTGGAGCAGGAACGGGCCAGCCTGATGCTCAGCCAGATCAGCTCCCACTTTTTCTACCATACCCTCAACGCCCTGCAGGCGCTGATTGTGCTCAATCCCGACGCGGCCTATCGGATGGCCGGTGATTTTTCCCGGTACCTGCGGTTCAATACCGATGCAATCTTGCTGGCGGACGGTATCGTATCTTTTAAGGAAGAGCTGCGTGCGGTCCGGGCATATGCACACATCAACGAACAGATGCTGGGTGAGCGCCTGAAGGTGAACTTTGACATCCCGGAGGAGGATTTCAGCATCCCGGCCCTGACGGTGCAGCCCATTGTGGAAAACGCCATCCTCCACGGCATCAAACCCAAGGTGGGCGGCGGCACGGTGACCGTCCGGCTGACGGAGGATGAGACCCACTGGCATATCACCGTTACCGATGACGGCATGGGCTTTGATCCGACGGAGCAAGTGATGAACCGGTCGGTGGGGCTTTCCAATGTACGCAAACGGATCGAGCATTTCGCCGGATGCAGCATGGATGTGAAGAGCACCGTGGGGCAGGGGACTGAAATTTCCCTGCATTATCATAAAATTTTACAAAAAATTAAATAACCCCCTGAAAGCGTACGGTTCCCGTACGCTTTCTTTGATATACTGTAATTTGAGGAGGGTGGAAGCAATGAAAACCATTCTGGTAGATGATATGATCCTGGATCTTCAGCTGTTTGAGCTGAAGTGTGCGGACATGCCTGAATTTGAGATCGTGGGCAAGTTCACCGATCCGCAGACGGCCATCGCCTATGCCGAGGCGAATGTGGTGGATTTTGCAGTGCTGGATATCGACATGCCTGGTATGAACGGCATGGAGCTGGCCCGGCGCCTGCGGCAGCTGCGTTCGGACATCATCATCGTTTTCGCGACGGCACACCCCAAATTTGCAGTGGACGCCCTGAAAATGAAGGCGGACTATGTAATCTTCAAGCCCTTCGACCGGGAGGATATCGTTGATGTGCTGGAACGGGCGAAGCTGTTTCGCCAGCGTCAGAAGAAGCGATTCCGTTTTCACACCTTCGGCATGTTCGACATGGAAGCCGACGGCAAGCCGGTGCATTTCCGCTCCGGCAAGGCCAAGGAACTGATGGCCCTGTGCGTCTACCGCAGCGGCCGCCCGGTCTCCATCCATGAAATGGTGGAAAACCTGTGGGGCGAGGAGGCGGCGGATTCCCCGGAGAACACCGGATACCGCCGGACCATCAAGGAGCTGACCGACACACTGAAGGCCTATGGCGCTGAACAGCTGTTCATCCGGGAACGGGGCAGTATCCGGATCCAAATGGATCTGGCGGATTCTGACTATCAGGATTTCCTGAACGGCAGCATGGAGGCATGCCTCAAATTTCAGGGGGCGTTCATGCAGCAGTATTCCTGGGCGGAAAGCGCGGTCTACGGGCTCCAGGAGAGAAAGAAAATCATGCTGAACGATTTTTCGGCAGGTAAAGAATAAAAGGAGGTTATTTCATTTGGAAGAGTTAATGCGGATGGAACATATCAGCAAGCGCTTCGGCAATTTCTATGCCAACAAGGACGTGAACCTGACGGTGTACCGCGGTGAAGTCCTGACGCTGCTGGGTGAAAACGGCGCAGGCAAGTCCACGCTGATGAACATCCTGATCGGCCTTTATCAGCCGACCGAGGGCAAGATCTTCCTCAACGGCAAGGAAGAGCGGATCGAATCTCCCGGCCAGGCGGTCAAGCTTGGCATCGGCATGGTTCATCAGCACTTCATGCTGGTGGAAGCACAGACGGTTTTTGACAACATCATCCTGGGCGACAAGCGCTCCAAGGGTATCTTCATCAACCGTGCTGCCCGCCGTAAGGAGATCCTGGAGCTGTCCGAGCGCTACGGTCTGGACGTGGAGCTGGACGCCAAGATCACGGAGATCTCTGTCGGCGCACAGCAGCGCGTGGAGATCCTGAAGGCGCTGTATCACGGTGCGGAGCTGCTGATCCTGGACGAGCCCACCGCCGCCCTGACCGATATCGAGGTCGAGGGTCTGTTCGCCATCATGAACAAGCTCAAGAGCGAGGGCAAGAGCGTTATTTTCATCAGCCACAAGATGCGTGAGGTGCTGCACATCTCCGACCGGATCACCATTCTCCGGGCAGGCGAGGTCATCACCACCGTCAACTGCAGTGAGACCGACGGCCAGAAGCTGGCCAACCTGATGATCGGCCGGGAGCTGACCAAGTCCCAGTACGAGAAGAAGGAAGTCACCGCTGATCCTGTTGTGAAGCTGGAGGACGTCCGCTATCACGAAAACAACAAGCACAACGGCCTGGCAGGCGTCTCCATGGAGATCCGTCCCGGTGAGATCGTCGGCATCGCCGGCGTTGACGGAAACGGTCAGACCCAGCTGGCACAGCTGATCACCGGCGTCATCGGACCCGAGAAGGGCCACGTACATCTGGCAGGCTCCAAGGTCTCCACCTTCGATCCCTTTGACTTTATTGAAAGCGGCGTTGCCCATGTTCCCGAGGACCGCAATCTGCAGGGCCTCATCGGCGATATGTCCATTGCCGACAACCTGGTCCTGAAGTCCACCGAAACCGACCAGTTCAGCCGCGGCAAGGGCTTGCTGCTGAAGAAGAAGGATATCAACGCCTATGCCGAGGAGCTGGTGAAGAAGTACGACATCCGCTGCACCTCCATCGATCAGGCTGTCCGCAGCCTGTCCGGCGGTAATCAGCAGAAGGTCATTCTGGCCCGCGAGATCGAGTCTGAGCCCGATCTGCTGGTGGTGGTGCATCCCACCCGCGGCCTGGATATCGGCGCCACCCGTTTCGTCCATGATCAGATGATCGCTGCCCGGGAACGCGGCGTGGGCATCCTGCTGATCAGTGCCGACTTTGACGAAGTCCTGGAGATGTCCGACCGGATCCTGGTCATCTTTGAAGGCCAGTTTATGGGCGAGTTCTCCGGCAAGAATCCCCCCATCCAGGAAATCAGCCTGGCCATGACCGGTAAGTAAGGAGGTAGCAATACAATGGAAAAACTGAAGAAATCTATGACCAGCTTCCTGGTCCCCGTGCTTTCCGTGCTGCTTGCCTTCGCCATCGGCGCCATCATCATGCTGGCGCTGGGCGCCAATCCCGGCAAGGCGCTGGCTTCTCTGTTCAAAGGCGCCTTCGGTTCCACGGCCGCCATCGGCACCACCCTGAACAAGGCAACTCCCCTGATCTTCACTGCCCTGTGCGCCTGCTTTGCCTATAAGTGCGGCGTTTACAATCTGGGCGGTGAGGGCCAGTTCCTCTTCGGCGCCACCATGGGCTTTGTGGTTGTCCACTGCCTGGGCCTGACCGGCATCGTGGGCATCCTGGTGTGCATCGTTGTCGGCGCCATCGCCGGCGGCATCTGGGGCATGATCCCCGGTGTGCTGAAGATCACCCGCGGCCTGAACGAGATGATCATCTCCATCATGCTCAACTATGTGGCGACCCTGTTCATGGGCGTCATCTACACCAGCTGGATCCGTGACGCCAACATGCCCCAGACCCCTGCCGTTGACGCATCCCTGATGCTCAGCAAGGTGGTTCCCAGCATGCGCTTTACCTGGAGCTTTGTCATTGCCGTGGCCGTTGGCCTGGCGATGTACTACTGCCTGTACTGGACCTCCTCCGGCTTCAAGCTGCGTGCGGTCGGTCTGAACATGACCGCCAGCCGCTTTAACGGCTTCCCCGTCAAGCGCTACATTCTGCTCAGCTTCATCATCTCCGGCGCCATCGCCGGCATGGGCGGCGCAGCCGACCTGCTGGGTACCCAGTTCCGTCTGATCAACGGCTACGGCAACGGCTACGGCTTTGACGGTGTGGCTATGGCTCTGATCGGCCAGCTGCATCCCATCGCCACCGTCATCGTCGCCATTTTCTTCGCGGCACTGCGTGTTGGCTCCACCTCTATGCAGGTCGCCACCGGCGTTCCCACCAGTGTTTCCGATATTATCCAGGCTCTGGTCATCGTCTTCTCCGTGGCAGGCCTGGCACTGGTCAAGCTGCCCGAGTTCGAGGCACTGCGTATGCGCCTTTTCCACAAGAATGCAAAGGAGGGTAAATAACGTATGGAATGGGATGTAATTTCCAGTATCATTCTTGCTGCCGTCCGTATGGCGGTCCCCCTGCTGCTGATCGCAATGGCGGAGCTTTGGTCCGAGCGCGCCGGCATGGTTAACATCGGCCTGGAAGGCCTGGCTGCTGTTGGCGCCCTGGCCGGCTTCATGCTGACCTACCACACCGGCAGCACCTGGGCAGGTATCCTGGGCGGCGCCGTGGCAGGCATCCTGGTCAATCTGATTTACGCCTACGCCACCGTCAGCCTGTGTGCCAACCATACCGTTTACGGCATGGCCATCAACCTGCTGGCCCCCGCTCTGGCTTCCTTCATCTACCGTGTTTCCTTCGGTGCAGGCGGCGGCCTGAACCAGATCGAGCTGATGAAGGGCGTTGCCATCCCCGTGCTGAAGGACATTCCCTTCCTGGGTGAGCTGCTGTTCAATCAGACGCCCATGGTTTACCTGGCTTTCGGCCTGGTCCTCTTCACCAACATCTACTTCCGCAAGACCAAGTCCGGTCTGAACTTCAAGTCCGTTGGTGAGCATCCCAAGGCCGCAGCCACCCTGGGCATCAATGTCATCGGCATCAAGTATCTGTCCTGCATCATCTGCGGCGCGCTGGCCGGTATCGGCGGCGCCTACCTGACCACCTGCTACTCCACCACCTACACCGAGGGTATCGTTTCCGGCCGTGGCTTTATCGCCCTGGCAGCCGTTATCTTCGGCCGCTGGAACGGCACCGGCGTTATGGCTGCCTGCCTGTTCTTCGGCCTGTGCGACGCGCTGCAGATCCGTCTGCAGGTCTCCAGCGCAGGTGTGCCCTACCAGTTCTTCCAGATGATCCCCTATGTGGCCACTGTGGTGGTCCTGGCCATCATCGGCTCCAAGAAGGCCGGCCCCAAGGCCAACGGCCTGCCCTACCGCAAGGAAGAGCGCTGACGTGTAAATGACCGGATAACGGTTATTATAAAAAACAGGAGGAAAATAAAATGAAGAAACTCATCGCACTGCTGCTGGCTGTTGTGATGGTTCTGGGCCTGGTCGCATGCGGCGGCGAGGGCGAGAACAACAACGGCGGCGAAGACACCTACAAGGTCGCATTCATTCTGAACTGCTCCATCTCCGACGGCGGCTGGGGCACTGCCTGCTACACCGAACTGGTTGCTGCTGTTGAGGCCAACCCCAACTGGGAGATGGCATACACCGACAACCTGGCACAGGACGGCTACTACGACGCCATGGTTGCTTACTGCAACGAGGGCTTTGACCTGATCTACGCACCCGGCGGCGAGTACACCGATGCTGTGCTGCAGGTCGCCAACGAGTATCCTGACGTGGCATTTGCACTGCTCAACGGCGGCGAGGACACCCCCGCTGCTGCTGCCAACGGCAATGTCTCCTCTCTGCTGCCCGACGCACAGCAGATCGGCTGGATCGCCGGCGCTCTGGCTGGCCTGATGACCGAGACCGGTACTGTCGCATTCATCGGCGGCATGGAGCTGACCACCACCCTGGGCAAGTACGAGGGCTTCGTTGAGGCCGCTCAGTATGTCGGCGCTCAGGAGGGCAAGACTGTTACCGCTCTGGACGCTGTTTACGCCAACTCCTATGACGACTCCGCCAAGGGCATCGAGTTCGCCAACGCCATGATGGAGCAGGGCGCAGACGTCTTCTTCGGTGACGCTTCCGCCATCGACTCCGGCGCACGCCAGGCCATCGACGAGCACAACACCGCTGCCGGCGCTGTCGAGGTCTTCGACATCGCGCAGCCCGCGGACTACCTGGGCCAGAACCCCTGCATCATCGGATCCCAGGTCACCGACAACTCCTCTCTGATCGCCCTGAGCTTCAAGGCTGTTGAAGAGGGTTCCTTCGGCGGCGAGGTCCTGTACGGCAACCTGCAGAACGGCGTTCTGTCCACCGGCGCTCTGAGCGAGCTGGTTCCCGCTGAGGCACAGGAGAAGTACAACACCTATATCCAGGCCATGGTCGACGGCACCTTCATGAAGTAATTCTGAACAGAATCGGAAAACGGCATCCTTCGGGATGCCGTTTTTTGCGCAAAAAAGACAGGTCCTGGAGAACCTGTCTTTTTTATTATTTCAGATGCAGCATGGAGAGGATATTCTCCGCTGTCTTGTCGCAGCCTTCATGGTAGACGATGTGGTCGCAGATCTCGCGGTTGCGCTTTTCATCGTCAATAGCGATGATGCGGGTGACCTTGTCCTCGATGCACCCGTCCTTCTGAAGGATGGAGGTCAGCAGCTCCCGGCGGTGCTGCTTGATGTAGACGGTGGTGACGCCGGAATAGTTGGTCTTCAGCGCCATGGCGCCGCAGATGTCCATGGTGGCCAGGACGATCTTTCCGCTGCGAAGGATCCGGTCCACATCTTCCTTCCGGGAGCCGAAGCCGTGGCCGGCATACATGGTGGATTCGAAGAATTCACCATGCTCCAGCATGTCGAAGAACTTATTTTTGGAGATGTGGATATACAGGTCGCTTTCATTCTCCGATGCGGATTCCTTGGTGGTGTAGCTGACCAGCATACCGAAGCAGTCGGACTTTTCCAGCAGAGTCTTGGCGATCTTCCGCTTGTCGGAACCGGAGGGGCCCACCAGCACCACGATGCTGGGTTTTTCCTCGGTGCCCTCCACGTAGGTGTAACTGGTGGTGATGACTTCCAGCAGCTTCAGGAATTCGTCATAGTTGTTGACGGCCAGCATACCCGTGGCGGACTGGTTCCAGGGGCGGCGCATGAGGATGGGGTAGGAGGCGTTGGATTTGAAAACGTTGTGCATGCCGTCGTCGAAGAGGATATCCACATCCAGCTTGTCCTTCCGGGAACCCATGTAAATGTGCTCCGGGGGGATCTCGGGGAATTCCTCCATAATCCGCTCGGCCCGGATGCCCATATACTTGGGCGGGATGGAGGTGGAGATGAAGACGTCGGTCATTTTGCTCAGCTTCCGGACAAATTCCTTGGCCCCCTGGATCACGGGCTGATTCCGGTAGAAATCGGGATCATCAAAGAATTCGAAGATCACATCGGCCCGGCTGTCCAGCTTGCCCCAGCGATCCACCTCATAAATGGTAATGGGGGGATCAAACTTGTACTTTTCGTTGGCAAGACGGATGGCATAGGGGATGCACTCCATCAGCAGGTCGTCCACATCCAGGGCAGTGGACATGCGGAAACGTTTGATCATGCTGGTCACCTCTGTTTGTTTTTTCTTTCATTATAGTGATAGGGCGGGGAATAGTCAAACCATAAAAACGGACAGAGGGATATATTCTGTTTTTATCGATGTGGGGGTATCTTATCGTTATTCTTGATTTGACTTTCCTGACGGAACGTGATAGAATTCGATAATAAATGAATTATCATATATAATAAATGAGTGCAGCCGCAGTGCTGCACTTGTTGCGTATGCGGAAGCGTATTCCTTTCGGAGGGATAACGCTTCCGGCTCACGGAGGCGTAAGTATGAAACTAGGTGAAGTGGGCGGCGTGATCGCCGTGGCGAATCACGAAGCCGCCATGCCCCTTCTGCAGGTGGGAGCCATTCCCATTATTCAAAGAATCGTCATTACCTACCAGCAGGTGGGTATTTTCCCCATCGTTGTGGTCACCGGCCGGGAGCCTGACGAGATCAAACGGCAGCTTTCTGCCTTTGGCGTGATCTTCCTGGAAAACGTAAGGGGCGACCAGCCTGAGCTGATGGATTCCATCCGGATCGGCCTGGAATTTCTCCGGGGCAAATGTGACCGGGCGGTGTTGACGCCGGTGAATGTGCCCATGTTTTCGCCGGTGACTCTGGCGGAGCTGATCGGCACAGAAGGGCAGATCGTAGCGCCCTCCTATCAGGGCAGGGGCGGCCATCCTGTGGTGCTGTCCGAGGACGTATTTCCCCAGGTCCTCTCCTATACCGGCGGCAATGGACTGCGGGGCGCTCTGGATGCCTGCAGTGCACCCCGGAAGTGGGTGCCGGTGGATGACAGGGGCGTTGTGACCAATGTGCGGGACGAAGCGGAACTCCGCGCCCAGCTGGACGAGCATAATTCCGCCATCCTTCATCCCGTGCTGCACATGAAGCTGGAGCAGGAATCCGCCTTTTTCTCCGCCAGGCTGAAGCTGCTGCTGTACCTGTTGGCGGATACCAACAATATGCGCACCTCCTGTGCCTGTTCCGGTATTGCCCACAGCAAGGCATGGGATATGATCAACGGCCTGGAACAGCATCTGGGCTACAGTGTGGTGGAGCGTCAGCGGGGCGGCCGGTCCGGCGGCAGCACCCGGCTGACGGAGCAGGGCAGGGAATTCTTGACGGCTTACCATGATTTTGAACAGGCTGTTCATCACTTTACCCAGACAGAATTCAAAAAACGGTTTATTTCCACAAAAATCATATAAGGAATTCTCCGAGTTCCCCAAATGGGGATTTTGCTTTCCGAGACATTTATATCTATAATGTATTTAGTACGATTCCGAATAAATTGGAGTCGTTCTTGTTCGTATTTTGCAAAGGGGTGGTCTTTTGTTGCAGGAAGAAACCTATTGCGGTCTTGTTCTTGCGGCAGGGCTGTCCACGCGCATGCAGGCATTCAAGCCGCTGATGCCCCTGCGCGGCAAGACGCTGATCGAAAATACCATCGACAGCATCCTGTCGGCCGGAGCGGAAAAGGTCGTCGTTGTGACCGGTCACCGGGCCGGAGAGCTGGAGCCGATCCTGGAGGAAAAGTATGCAGACCGGGTTATCATCGCCCGGAATGAAGACTTCGCCACCACGGACATGCTCACATCCATCCGGATCGGATGCCGCAGGCTGCCGGAATGCGACGCATTTTTCCTGCTGCCCGGCGATATGCCCGTGGTGCGGGAAAGTACGTTCCGTTCTGTCATTTCCCGGAGAGATGCGGAAGTCAGTGTCATTTTTCCGACCCTGGACGGCTATCGCAAACATCCGCCGCTGGTGGATTTCAGACTTGTGCCCAAAATTCTGGAATTCGACGGTGAGGGCGGACTGCGGCAGCTTTGGAAGCAGCTTGAATCCATCATTCGCACAGTGCCGGTGAACGATACCGGCGTCTGGGTAGACCTCGATACCAAAGAGGACTACGATCAATGCAAAGAACAATATGAAAAGAAACGTTAGGAGGTTTTATTTTCATGGAAAAAATCAGTAAATCCGTTGTGAAAAAGGACCACTTGCCCAAGATTACCGGACGCAGCTGCTATGTCGGCGACTACACCGGCAATATCCTGACCGGCAAGCTGCTGCGTTCCAAGTACGCTCGCGCCAAGGTCCTGTCCGTCAAGGTGCCCGAGCTGCCCGAGGGCTACTTCTACGTGGACCGCAACGACGTCCCCGGCGACAACAACGTCAACATCGTTATGGACGATACCCCCGTCTATGCCAACGAGATCGTTGAGTATGTCGGTGAGCCCATCGCCATGGTCTGCGGCCCCGATGAGGCTGTTGTCCGTGACATCCTGGCCAAGATCGAAGTCGAGTACGAAGAGCTGGAGCCCCTGCTGGATCTGCGCAAGGCTACCCACGCCCACTTCGACTACGAGTACGGCAAGGGCGACCTGGAGAAGGCATACGCTGAGGCTGACAAGGTTTACGTCGAAGAGTTTGAGACTGGCTACCAGGATCAGGCTTATATCGAGTGCCAGGGCATGATGGCCGAGCCCGAGGCTGACGGCCGTATGTTCGTCCATGGCTCCATGCAGTGCGCTTACTACGTCCACGGTGCAGTTGCCCGTGCTCTGGGCTGCGGCCCCTCCGGCGTCCATGTTCTGCAGGACGTCACCGGCGGCGGCTTCGGCGGTAAGGAAGCATTCCCCTCCATCCTGGGCTGCCAGGTTGCGGTTGCCGCTTACAAGGCTAAGCAGCCCGTCCGCTGCGTGTTCGACCGTCATGAGGACCTGGAGTTCACCTCCAAGCGTCATCCCTCTCTGAACACCTATAAGATCGCTGTCAAGGACGGCAAGGTCACCGCTATGGACATCGATGTCAAGTTCAACGGCGGCGCCTACACCACCCTGTCCGCAGTCGTTCTGCAGCGTGGTATCATCGCTGCTTCCGGCGTCTACAACGTGCCCAACCTGCACGTCCGCGGCCGCGCTCTGAAGACCAACTCTACTCCCTCCGGTGCATACCGTGGCTTCGGCGCTCCCCAGACCTTCTTCTCTGTGGAAATGTTCATGAACCACATCGCACAGGATCTGGGTAAGGATTCCATCGACTTCAAGCTGGACAACGTTGTCAAGCAGGGCGATGGCACCTCCACCTCCGGTATCTACCACTTCCCCGTGCCCCTGGTCGACATGCTGAACGAGGTCAACGAGAAGACCGATCTGTTCCGCAAGCACAAGGAGTACTCCAAGCCCCAGACCGGCCGTTACCGCAAGGGCATCGGCATGTCCTGGTACTTCCACGGCGCCGGCTTCACCGGCTCCGGCGAGCGCGACCACATCAAGGCTGTTGCCAAGCTGCACAAGTATCCCGACGGCTCCGTCGAGGTTCTGGCATGTAACGGCGAAATCGGCCAGGGTCTGCGTACCACCTTCCCCAAGATCGTTGCCAACGAGCTGAACATCCCCCTGGAGAAGGTCTACTACAACCATCCCGACACTGCCCGCGTTCCTGACTCCGGCCCCACCGTCGCTTCCCGTTCTCTGATGGTCGTCGGTGAGCTGCTGCGCCGCGCTGCCATCAAGCTGCGTGACGTGTGGGTTGACGGTGAAGATCAGATCGTCACCGAAAACTTTAAGGAACCCGATTTCATGATCCCCTTCTACATCGATAAGTTCCACGGCGACGCATATCCCACCTATGCATGGGCTGTCAACGCCATTGAGGTCGAGGTCGACACCTACACCGGTCTGACCAAGATCGTCGACGCTACCGGCTCCTTCGACGTCGGTACCCCCATCGACTGGAACATCGTCATGGGCCAGATGGAAGGCGGCTTCCTGCAGGGCATCGGCTACACCTCCACCGAGAAGATCTACTACGACGACAAGGGCCGTATGCGCAATACCTCCTTCTCCGACTACCTGATCCCCACCTCCAAGGATGTTGTGAACCTGAACTGCATGCTGCACGTTGAGAAGTACCCCAACGGTCCCTACGGCGCAAAGGGCGCAGGCGAGCTGCCTCTGGTTGGTGCTCCCGGTGCATTCGTGGAAGCAGTCGAAATGGCTCTGGGCGCAGGCCACAAGATCAACCACATGCCCTTCAATGCTGAAGAAGTCATGAAGGAACTGAGCAAGGAGGTCTAATCGAAATGGATGCAATTAAGTTTGTTCTCAACGGCGTAGAAGTTGCCTACGAAGGCAGCGCTGCTGACCGTCTGCTGGATGTCCTGAGAGACACCTACGCTTGCAAGAGCGTCAAGTGCGGCTGTAAGGAAGGCGAATGCGGTGCATGCTCCGTCCTGATCGACGGCACCCTGATCAACTCCTGCTGCGTCGCTATGGGCGCTGTGGAAGGCACCTCCATCGTTACCGTGGAAGGCTTCCGCGAGACCGAGCGCTTTGCTTGCCTGGAGAAGGCCTTCGCCGGCATCTCCGCTGTCCAGTGTGGTTTCTGCATCCCCGGCATGGTCCTGGCTGCTGAAGCTCTGCTGAGCAAGAACCCCAACCCCACCATCGACGAGATCCGTGAAGGCCTGTCCGGCAACCTGTGCCGCTGCACCGGCTACAACGCCATCGTCTCTGCTATCAACACTGCTGCAAAGGAGGGCAACGGTTTATGGTAAACGGTTACGCACCTAAGACTCTCCAGGAGGCACTGGAGATCCGTGCTGCCCACGACGTAGTTCCCTACGCCGGCGGTACCGACCTGATGGTCGAGAATCGTCCCAACGTCACCTATCTGTTCCTGAACAAGGTCCAGGAGCTGAAGCAGGTCGTCGTTGATGACAACTATATCCGCATTGGCTCCGGTGTTACCTTCACCGAGGCTATTGCCAACGAGAACGTTCCCCAGCTGATGAAGGAAGCCATCTCCCGTATCGCTGCCTGCGCTATCCGTAACGCCGGCACCTTCGGCGGCAACCTGGGCAACGGCTCCGCCAAGGCTGACTCCGTCCTGATCAACTTCGTCGCCGGCGCCAAGCTGCGCCTGCTGAGCGTCAAGGGCGAGCGCATTGTCGACGTCGACAAGTTCTACCTGGGCCGCAAGAAGCTGGATCTGGGCTCCGACGAGATCATTGCTGAGGTTCTGCTGCCCAAGACCGGTCTGGAGAACTACTACTACGAGAAGGTCGGCGGCCGTAACGCTCTGGCCATCTCCCGTGTTTCCTTCGCCGGTGTCTTCGAGGAGAAGGACGGCAAGATCACCAACGTCGCTGCCGCTTTCGGCGCTGTTGCTGACACTGTCCTGCGCTACCCCGACATCGAGGCTATGCTGATCGGCAAGACCGTCGAGGAAGCCAAGGCCATGAAGGCTGACTACATCAAGGCTTACTCCGACCGTATGGTCCTGACCCGCGGCCGTGTTTCCGCAGAATATCGTAAGACTGTCTGCATGAACCTGCTGGGCGAGTTCCTGACCAAGTTCGGCATCTAAGGTCTAAATCCTGCCGCGCAGTCCATTGGGCTGCGCGGCTTTTTCTGAGAGGTCAACGATGTATTTTGTAACTGTCAACGGAAAAGAGTATATTACAGCCCATGACAAAACCCTCATCACGTTTCTGCGTGACGAGCTGAATCTGACCGGCACCAAGGATGCTGCCGGCGCCGACTGGGTGCTGGTGGACGGGAAGAAGACCTCCGCCCGGGCAGTCCGGCTGCGGGAACTGAAGGATAGAGCAGTCATGACCGTGGAGGGGATCCCCGAAAATGAACTGGCGCAGATCGCCGCCCATCTAGCCGGGCCTGCTGCCCTGTCCGGTGGATTCTTTGCCCCCGGTATGGCCGTTATGTCCAAGGAAAAGAACCACTGGCACGAGGCCAGACCTGCATCAAAGCAGATCATGGACATGGTCAGTGGCGTAAAGAAATTTGCTGACGACATAAACGTGCCCCGGCAGGTCTATGTGCGGCCCATTTTTGCAAAAAATCCCGGCGCGAGAATTGTCAGTATCGATATGACCCGGGCGCTTGAGAACGTCCGCTTCGGCGACTGTATCCTCAAGGCCGATATCCCCGGCAGCTTTGACGGTATGGTGGGTGTGGGCGATACCGTAGAAAATACCAATCAGGTGGTTGCCCTGGTGGTCACCACGTATCTGGCGGAGATGGACGTTCTGTGCCGCCTCATGGACATTGAATACGACGCTGTTACGGAGTACCACGAGCGGGGCGTCCCTGAGATGCCCGAATGCGCCACTGTGCTGTACAGCGATGATGATACCCTGACCGTCTACACCAATGGCCGGGACGAAAAAAAGATTCGCGCCTCCTGCGCAGCTGCGCTGAATATCCCGGAAGAGCAGATCGCCGTTGTTGCCACCCCGGTGGCCGGCGCCAAGTCCGGCCGGGCTGAAGTATTTGCCGCTCTGGTGGCCTGGCTGACCCAGCAGTCTGCTAAGGTGAAATTCTGAATGCGTCATGCAGGCAGCATCCCTTCAACCGCACCCATAAAAAATGGGTGCCTCCGTTCGGAAGCACCCGTTTTTTATTCTGTTACTGCAGATAATAATCCGCGTAGAACGCAGTGACATTCTGCATACCCACGATGTTGGCGGCGGTGAGGAATTCTTCGAAATCCTCGGGGTGATTGGCCTCGTTCCAGGCGGCGGCTTCCAGACAGCCCTCCACGCCGATATAGGGCATGGTGCAGGGGAGGATGTAGGTCATCTCCTTGGCAGTCTGGTAGGAAGAGCGGACGAATTTGCCCAGCGCCTTACCATGGAGGCCGTCGATATCACCAACCACGATGCAGCCGCAGACGGAGATGTTCTTCAGCTGCTTGATATCGTGGACCATACCCCGCAGCTGCTCCGTGGTGATGGCGCTCTTGCCGGAGGTAAAACCGTCTGCCACGATCCGCAGACCCACCATCAGCAGCCGTCCTTCGGCAGTGACAGGTGCGGCGCCTTCATTGATGGCCACCAGATCCTCCCAGGATTCGGCCACGACCCGGCACTTGCCCAGGACAGCGGTGGTATCGGCAGCCGTGTGGGCGGTGAAGAAGATCTCACGGCGGCCCAGACCCATTTCAGAGGCGGCCAGAACCTCGGCGGGGGTGGCAGCCTCGATGACGCCGACGTCCTTGATTTTGTCGGCGTCGGCGGCACCGGTGAGCATGTAAAATTCGGGAAGCATCGCCATCAGGCGGCGCTTTTCATTAAAATCTATCATAAATTGATTACCCTTTCTGATTTTTGTGATATTATAACATAGAAACCACCACTTGTAAATCAAAGAACAACGGATAAAAAGGTTCTTGCATTATAAGTTTTATAATAAATCGATCCCCCATTCATTACTATTCGCAACAGGAGGCCCCGAATGGATTTCAGACAGCTTAAGTCATTTGTGGCTGTAGTGGAAAACAAGAGTTTTTCCAAGGCAGCAGAGAAGCTGCACAGTGCCCAGCCCACCATCAGCACCCATGTCCGGATGCTGGAGGAGGAACTGAACACCCGGCTGATCCTGCGCACCACCAAGAGCATCGAAGTCACTCCCCAGGGCTGGGAGGCATACAAATACGCCATTAAGATCCTGGATCTGCGCGACTGCATCACCCAGAGCTGCTCCGCCGATTCCAAATACATCATCCGGGTGGGCGCGTCCACCGTGCCTGCCACCTATGTGATTCCGGAGATCCTGCCGGAATACACCCAGAATAACCCCGATACATACTTTCAGATCCACCAGAGTAACAGCCGCGAAGTGGTCGAGGGCGTCATGAGCGGCCAGTACGACGTGGGTATGATCGGCATGCCGGTGGATCAGGAGGGACTGACCTGCGTGCCCTTCTGCCGCAACCAGCTGGTGCTGATCGCCCCGGTGACGGACGAGTACCTGGCCATGCAGCGTGCCCCCCGGACGCCGCTGAAGCAGCTGCTTCAGAGCCCCATCATCCTGCGTGAAAAGGGCGGCAAGAAGACTGCCGACCGTTTCCTGGACGCCATGGGGATCCAGGAAGAGGATCTGCAGGTGGTAGCCCGGGTCAATGACCAGGAGGCTGTCAAGAATATGGTGGCCAAGGGTATCGGTGTATCCCTGATCTCGGAGATCGCTGCCCGGGACTTTGTCCGGGAGCGGCGGCTGCTGCAGTTCCGGCTGCCCCAGGACCAGGGGCCCCAGAAGCTGTACATCGTTTACCGCAACCGCTTTACGGCCCAGCCCCGTGTCCAGAGCTTTATCACCTTTCTGACCCATTACGAGGTCTGACCATGCTGCCGGGCCATGGATTTCTGGGCGTCAGCCCGGAGGAATACCGGAAGGGATCAGACATCGCCCGGGAGGCGCTGCAGCTGGCGCGCAATACCCTGCATCTGCACCTGCGGTTTCTCGACGAGTCAATCAACGCCCTGGAGATTCGCCTGCATAACGAGATCGCCTTTGCGACCGACGGGAAATGTCTGTATTTTGAGCCGTTTTCCCTGCTGAAACGGTACAGGGAGGAGCCCGCTGTGCTGACGCGGGATTACCTGCATGTGCTGCTGCATTGTCTGCTGCGGCATATGTATCTGCACACCCAGGTGGAACCAAAATGCTGGGATCTGGCCTGCGACATCACGGTAGAGGCCATCATTTCCGGGTTGGGACTGCCTGCCGTGGATGCTGCCCGGGCGGCGGTACAGCAGACGCTGCTCGATGAACTGCGGCAGAAGCTGAAGCACCTGACTGCGGAGAAGATTTACAGCTATTATGAAAAGCTGGATCTGTCTCCCGGACAGCTGCGGAAGCTGCGCAAAATCTTCCGGGCCGATGACCACGGCCTGTGGTACCAGGAGGACGGCTTCAATGCCGACGGCACCGGGGGGAAATCCGAACAGCGCTGGGAGGAGATCTCCCGCCATGTCCAGGGAGATCTGCAGACCTTTTCCAGGGGCAGGGGAGAGAATACAGGTGCTCTGCTGCAGAATCTGACGGCAGTGAACCGGGAACGATATGATTATGCCGCGTTCCTGCGCAAATTCGCTTCCCGCAGCGAGGTGATGAAGATCGATGATGACGAGTTCGACTACATCTTCTACACCTACGGACTGAAGCTTTACGACAAAATGCCCCTGGTGGAGCCGCTGGAATACAAGGAGATCAAGAAGATCCGGGAGTTCGTCATTGCCATCGACACCTCCGGCTCCGTATCCGGCGATACAGTCCAGGCGTTTGTACAGAAGACCTATAATATCCTCAAATCCGCTGAGAGCTTTGCGTCGAAGATCAATGTCCGCATCATCCAGTGCGATACGCAAGTCAGGGAGGATGTGCGCATTACTTCTCAGCGGGAATTCGACGATTATCTGAAGAATATGACCCTGAAGGGCTTCGGCGGCACGGATTTCCGGCCGGTGTTTGCCCATGTGGAGGCGCTTCGGAAGAAGAAGGCCTTCCGAAATCTCAAGGGTCTTGTTTATTTCACCGACGGTATGGGTATCTACCCGGAGCGGAAGCCCGATTATGACACGGCTTTCGTATTTTTGGACGATGACTACCGGGATCTGCATGTTCCGCCCTGGGCCATGAAGCTGGTGCTGAACCGGGACGATGTGGAAGGAGGAAGACCATGATCAAAGGAAATTATTCCATGACGGTTCCCGCCATTGTGTGTGCCGGGAAGACGTTCTGCGTTCTGTGGCCGGATGCGGTGATCCGCCAGCGGGTGGAGAGCTTCGTCCTGGAGCGGGGCGGTATCCTCGATGAGCGCAGCCCAGACTATCTGGTGGGAGACAGCGGCATGACGCCTGTCCAGTTCTGGATCGGCGCAGGAGAATTCGACCGGATCCAGAAGCATGAGCGGCTGGAGGAGGCCCTGGTGTTCCTTTCCGCCGATGCGCCTTTCTCTGACCGGGAGCGGGAGAATATGCTCTGGTACATCCGGGAGAACCGGGAGGAGATCATCGGAAAGATCCTGGAAGAGAATCTCATCGATACCCTCCGGGGGTATCTGGGCTGCTACCACCAGGCGTTGCCTCAGGACTATACCAAGATCCTGGAGGAGGGCCAGTACCGGGATCAGATCCTGCTGGATCTGGTGGACGAGCTGATCGAGCGGACAGACCGGCAGCAGAAACACGAGCTGAAGGCCTGGCTGCTGGAATACAAGAAAAACACCTTTCCGGAAAGCTTCGTCGAGTCCAACGAGCAGGACCGGCTGGACAAGGAGCTGGGCTTTCTGGAGCAGAACGAATACGACTGGCTGAAACTGTTCAGCTTTGTATATGAAGAAGAGGGCGTCCACATCCTCGACTACAAGGGGGCGGAACCCATGGTTTTTGTACCGCCGCAGATCGGCGGCCGTCCCGTCACCAGCATCGCCGCCCGGAGCTTTTTCGCCCGGGATGAGGTGCAGGGCTTTTACTGGCAGCGCCCTGCGCAGCTGGAGCCTGCCATCGACCGGACTGCCCTTGCAGCGGCGCAGGCGGGGGATACCATCGCATTTGGCCTCTATCCCGAGAACAAGAGCGCTGATTCCGCGCCGCTGCAGTGGCAGGTGCTGAAAAAAGAGGGGACCCGGCTGCTGGTCATCAGCAAGTATTGCATCGACAAGATCCCCTACCACCGGGAGCAGAGTGCCATCGACTGGGCGCACTGTGACCTGCGCAAATGGTTCAACGGAGCCTTCTTCCACCTGACCTTCACGCCGGAAGAACAGGCCATGATCCCGGCGGTGACAATCCCCGCCGGCGTCAACCCCAAGTATAAGACTCCGGCAGGCAGGGATACCACCGACCGGGTCTTTGCTCTGACACTGGAGGAGGCGGGGGAACTGTTCGATTTCAACGAAAGCCGCATCGGCTACACCACCCTCTATGCCCAGTCCCGGGGTTACTATTTCGGCGGCCAGATCAACTGCTGGTGGCTCCGCGGTCCCGGCGTCAGCCCGGAATTTGCCGCCCTGGTGGGTAATTCCGGCAGCCTGGGCACCTACGGCTACCGGGTGGATGAAAATGAATACGCTGTCCGGCCTGCCATGTGGATCGACTTCGGAGGCAATGTATGAATATCAAGGAAGCAAAACTGCAGATCAAAAATACCATCACCGCCTACCTGAGCAAAAACAGCTTCGGTGAATATGAGATCCCCCTGGAGCGGCAGCGTCCTGTCTTTTTGATGGGTCCTCCGGGTATCGGCAAGACCGCCATCATGGAGCAGATCGCCCAGGAGCTGGGCATCGGCATCGTCAGCTATTCCATGACCCACCACACCCGCCAGAGCGCCCTGGGTCTGCCGTTCATCGTCCGCAAAAGCTACGGCGGCAGGGAGTATGACGTGTCCGAATACACCATGTCGGAGATCATCGCCTCCGTCTACGACAGTATGGAGGCCACCGGCATCACAGAGGGCATCCTGTTCCTCGATGAGATCAACTGTGTCTCCGAGACGCTGACTCCCGCCATGCTGCAGTTTCTGCAGTACAAGATCTTCGGCCGCCACCGGGTACCGGAGGGCTGGATCGTGGTGACGGCAGGTAATCCGACGGAGTACAATAATTCCGTTCGGGAATTCGACATCGTCACCTGGGACCGGCTGAAGCGTATCGATGTGGATCCGGATTTCGAGGCCTGGAAGGAATATGCCTACCACAGCGGCGTCCATGCGGCGGTCATGACCTATCTGGAGATCAGAAAAGCGGATTTCTACACCATCGAAACCACTGTGGACGGCAAACGGTTTGCCACCGCCCGGGGCTGGTCCGACCTCAGCGAGATGCTGCGGCTCTATGAAAAACTGGGCATCAGCGTGGATGAAAAGCTGACGGGGCAGTATCTGCAGAATACCCGCATCGCACGGGATTTCGCCGTTTACTATGACCTTTTCAACAAATACCGCGCTGACTACCAGGTCGACCACATTCTCGCAGGCAAAGCCGGGACGGATGTAACGGAAAAGGCGAAAAACGCCCGCTTTGACGAGCGGCTGAGTCTTATCGGCCTGATGCTGTCTGCCGTCACCGCGGAAGCAAAACGGGTCTGTACGGACGAGCAGGTGCTCTCCGAGCTGGCAGCTGTTTTCAAGGCGCTGCGTATGGAAATGATGCGGCCCGGCGCCGTTGCTGCGGCTGCACTGGAAAACCAGCTCCGCTCCCGCCGGGCTGCCATCGACAATGGCATCCGCGCAGGCAATCTGTCCGCCGACGCGCGGCATGTGGCCAAGGACACCATCGCCCTGCTGGAACCGCTGATGGCCATGGAGGATGCCCTCCTGAAGGGACTGCAGCAGATCATCAGCGACAGAAGAAGCCGGCTGAAGGCGGATGCCGGGGCAGTGGGGGAGAAGATGTCCAACATGTTCCGCTTCTGCGAGGATTTCTTCGGCGCCGGACAGGAGATCCAGATCCTGGTGACGGAGCTGACCGTCAGTCACTACGGCGCGAAATTCATCAGCCGCTACGGCTGCGCGGAATACTACGCCCACAACAGCGGCCTGCTGCTCAGCGACCGCCGTAAAGAACTGCTGGCCGAGATCGACGAACTGACCATGCCCCTGGACAATATTCTCTGAAAGACAAGCGGGATCCGGAAGGATCCCGCTTTTTACAGCGAAAGGTAAACATAACGGTGAGATTTGTATAAGGCTGCGCTTCTTGACAGGCGGGATCATCCGGAATATGATGAATACTGTATTAATTTGTCCCGGAGGACAGAAATGATTGCAAAAGGGGGGATAGGTCTTGCTGCGGATCGCTGTTGTGGAATATGATCGGGATACCTGCGATCAGCTGCAGGTGTTTATCCGCCGTTATGCCCGGAATGAGGGGCTGGAAGTCTGCGTGGAGGAATTCGACCGGGCAGACCGGTTCCTGGCACAATATCAAAATGTGTACGATATTGTTTTCATGGGCATCGAGATGCCCGGTCTGGACGGAATGGAAGCGGCCCGGCGGCTGCGCAGGCGGGATACCGACGTGGTGCTGGTCTTTGTGACGGCTCTGGCGGGCCACGCCATCCGGGGCTACGAGGTGGACGCTTTGGATTTTGTGCTGAAGCCTCCGAATTACTATGCCCTGTCCATCAAGCTGGAACGGGCCATCCAGCGGGTGCGTCAGCGTGTCGGAGAGAGCATCATGCTCAAGACATCCGGCGGCATGCACCGCCTGGAGATCAGCCAGATCTATTATCTGGAAACCAAGAGCCGCATGCTCTATTACCACACTGCCTCCGGCGTGTACGCCGTGCGCAGGAGTCTGCACAGCGCCATGGAGGAACTGGCGTCCTATTCCTTTGCGAAATGTAATCAGTGCTATTTGGTGAATCTACAGCATGTTACCGACATGCGCGATGATTCCGTCACCGTGGCGGGGACGGAACTGGAGATCAGCCGCAGGAACCGGAAAACATTCATGGACGCGCTGTTGGCCTACATAGGACGTGGCCCATAAGGGGGATCAGTTTCTGCGCGTGGTATCCGGCACCATTTTGCTGGTGGGGACCTGTGTGGCGTTCATCATGCTGCTGCGCAGAATCGTGGAAAAATATTGCGGAATGCACGCCGTGGAAGGACAGAATGACTTCTTTTCCATGAAGCTGCTGATTCCCTTGTTCCAGAACCGAAAAGGAAGTAAGCCCTCTGGTGTTTGTGTGTAATGTACAAATATCGGAGGGATTTTTTTACACCTAAAAACCAGTTATTCACATTTTGCGGCCGATTTTCCCATTTCGTTGCGTAAGCATACAATCCGCGATATAATATCTGCTGTACAACCATGATGGGGGAGTGTACCCATCGTGCGTACATCGGGAATTTCCGGTGCGGAAATGCCGTAGCAGGAATGGAAGGTGGGAACTCTGTTTCCGGCTGAGGTAGGAAATACCGGCGGCTCCCGTGTAAAAAATTCACAAGAAGGAGATTAAGAAAATGCCTAACAAGAAAACCGCATTGTGGCGTGGTCTGACGAGCCTGCTGTGCATCGTTCTGGCCTTCTCCATGATCCTGGGTTCTGTCCTGGAAGCAAACGCTGCCTCCATCGACACCTTCCTGGGCACCACCAGCTCCAAGACGGTCTCTGAGCGTCCCGAAGAGCTGTACACCAAGTACATCCCCGACTCTGCGTACCTGAATGAGGACGGCACCGGTAACTCCACCGCCCTGATCCAGGCCGCCATCGACCTGGGCCGTGAAGAGGCTGCTGAAGGCGCTGTTCTGCTGAAGAACGAGAACAATGTCCTGCCTCTGAGCGAAGGTTCCAATGTTACCCTGCTGGGTATCCGTTCCCACGCGAACCTGCTTGGCTCCAGCTTCGGCGTCAAGGCACAGGGTGTCTACATCTCCCTGGAGCAGGCCCTGAGCCAGAACAAGACCGACTTCGCCAACACCATCTGCCAGAGCGCAGGCTCCGCCTACAGCGAGGGCGGCCCCACCATCAAGGGCTGGAATGGTCAGGAGTTCGAGTTTGACGGCGCAGGCTTCAACCTGAACCCCACCATGATCGAGATCTACGAGAACCTGAACACCAACGTTTACAAGCACATTGAAAACGAGGGTGCGGCTGAGACCTTCGATCCCGGTGAGCCTTCTCTGGACGAGATCGCCGGCGTCAACGCCAATTATAAGGACAGCTTCGCTGACTACAGCGACGCTGCCATCGTCGTCGTGGGTCGTCCCTCCTGCGAGCAGGTGGACTACATGCCCGGCGGCGTTGTCGAGGGTCTGGGCTTCGAGCATGGTGAACCCCTGTCCCTGACCAAGAACGAGATGGATGCCATCAACCTGGCTAAGGAAGCTTCCGACAAGGTCATTGTCCTGGTCGCCTCTTCCCAGTCCGTTGAGATCGGCACCCTGAAGAACGACCCCGAGATCGACGCCATCATGTGGATCGGTGCCGTTGGTAACTACGGCAACCTGGGCGTCGCCGACATCCTGTCCGGCAAGGTCAGCCCCTCCGGCGGTCTGTTCGACATCTTCACCGCTTACAACATGTCCGCTCCCGCAATGCAGAACTTCGGTCGTCTGTACTACGCAAACACCGAAGGCAACATCACCCGTTCCGGCGGCGTCCTGGGCTTCAACCCCGGTGCATACGCCATCGAAGCTGAAGGCATCTACGTCGGCTACCGTTACTACGAGACCCGTTACTATGATGCAGTGGCAGGCGTTCACAACGCTGCCTCCAATGTCGGTTCCTACGCCTCCAACGGCGCATGGAGCTACGCAGACGAAGTCACCTACGGCTTCGGCTGGGGCCTGAGCTACACCACCTTCGACTTCCAGATGGGCACCCCCGTTTGGGAGAAGGAAGTTGCTGAGGACGGCACTCCCAACATCTACGTGACCTTCCCCGTCACCGTCACCAACACCGGCGACGTCGCCGGTAAGACCCCCGTGCAGATCTACGGCCAGGCTCCCTACTATGAGGGCGGCGTGGAGAAGTCTGCCATCCAGCTGCTGAACTTCGAGAAGTCCAGCGTCCTGGAGCCCGGCGACTCCGAGGTCATCAATGTCAAGGTCGATATGCAGTATATCGCTTCCTACGACATGACCCACGAGAACGCTGATGGCACCACCGGTACCTACATCCTGGATCCCGGTTCCTACTACTTCGCAGCCGGCAACGGCGCACACGAGGCTCTGAACTCCATCATGGTCGCTCAGGGCATGGATGCAACCAAGCTGGTGGGCGGCTATGACGACGCTGTCCACATGGAGCAGATCACCGAGGACTTCATTTCCAAGACTGCTTTCTCCATCTCCAAGACCGGCTACGCCATCTCCAACCAGATCCCCTACTCCGACTGGAACTACTACCAGCCCGGTGAGGTCGAGTACCTGTCCCGCTCCGACTGGGAGGCTACCTGGCCCGAGCAGTACCACAACCTGACTGTCACCAGCCAGGAGCTGCTGGATCACCTGAACGGCAAGTACTACGAGCTGCAGACCGGCGACGACACCTCCGACATCGTCTGGGGCGTTGATCACGGCATCCACATCACCGACATGTACGGTGTTGCATACGACGATCCCAAGTGGGACCAGCTGCTGGAGCAGCTGACCCTGGAAGAGGCCCTGTACATCTTCGCATTCGGCGGCCCCTCCATCCCCGGTGCTGATTCCATCGGCGCTGTCGAGACCTACATGACCGAGAACGCCGGTAACGGTGTTGCTGTCGCCCTGAACGCAACCAAGGATCCCGACGCTCCCTGGGCAATTTCCGCCTCCGATCCCAACGGCAACTGGCATCCCGAAGTCTTTGGTAACGCTCCTCTGGGCGCTTCCACCTTCAACCCCGAGCTGATGTACGAACTGGGCGCCTTCACCGGCCTGGAGTCCCTGTTCACCGGCATCAACATCCTGTGGGGCCCCGGCCTGAATACCCACCGTCACGCCTACAACGGCCGTAACGGCGAGTACTACTCCGAGGATCCCATCCTGTCCGGCGTTGCCGCTATGGAATTCGCCATCGGTGCTGCTGAGTACGGCCTGATCGCCGCCCCCAAGCACTTCGCCTTCAACGACCAGGAAACTGACCGCGGCGGCGTCTCCCCCTGGATGACCGAACAGCGTGCCCGTGAGGTCGAGCTGCGCGCTTACCAGTACGCCTTCGAGGCAACCAAGTACGATACTCCCGAGTACGACGCCGGTATGCGTGGTCTGATGACCTCCTTCTCCAAGATCGGCGGCGTGGAGTGCACCTCCAGCTACGGTCTGATGACCGAGATCCTGGCAAACGAGTGGGGCTTCATCGGCTATGCTGTCACCGACATCTATGACGACGTTGACCTGTTCGCTTCCGTCCTGAACTCCGGCACCACCTGCTTCGATACCCGTGGCCAGGCTGGCTTCTACTCCACCACCACGCTGGAGAACTGCTTCCTGTTCGTCAATCAGATCAACGAGGGTACCGGTCTGAACAAGAACTTCATCGACGGCGATGCTAACCTGCAGGCCAAGCTGAAGGAAGCTGTTCACAAGAACATCTTTGCATGGTCCGAGTCCCACCTGATGAACCGCTATGCCGGTGAGACCCACGTTGAGATGCAGATGACCTGGTGGCGTGCTGCTTACTACGCAGCCATCGGTGTCTCCGGCGTCCTGATGGCCCTGTGCGCCGTCATGTACGTCATGGAGAGCAAGAAGAATGGTGCCAAGGGCGCCGGCGCTGTCATGAACATCATCGCAGCTGTCCTGGGCGTTGTCGGTATCGTCTTCACCTACATCTGCTCTACCATCCACACTGACAATGCTCTGGTTCAGCAGACCACCGCTCTGGTCTGCGGCGTCGTGGGCGTTGTTCTGGTTGCCGGTGCCATCGTGATGGCTAAGAAGAACGACCTGGTCCGCTCCGTCTGCGGCCTGGGCGCCATCGCTGCCTTCATGTACACCCTGAGCATCCTGATCAGCGAGCGCGTTATGCTGGTTGCCGGTCTGTTCTCCTACAACCAGGGCAACACCGCCGGTTGGGAGACCTTCTACATGACCATCGTTGCCGGTGTCGCCATGATCCTGGCTTCCGTGGCTGTTGCTGTGGCTGCTTTCTCCTGCCAGAAGGCTGAGGTCGCCGCTGAGTAATTTCATGATCCATTCCTGATTTGCAGGAATAAACTTCATCCCCTCTGTCCCGGCCCCTGTGATCAATTCCTTCTTTCACGGGGCAGGGGGGATCTTTCTTAAACAGGCAATGCTGTCCCGGGGGAGTTCTCCCGGGACAGTGTCATAAGCGGCCTGTTGTCTGCACATCCGTTCACCCAACAGGAAAGGGGATTTTATGAGAAATCGAATCCTTTTGAATGAGGCATGAACCTTTGTGCACTTCGATGGTTCCGAAACCGTGCTGGATCTGCCCCACACCCGGAATGTTCAGGACGGCGGCAACGATTACCGCCGGGGCACCTGTGTTTACGAAAACAATTCCCATCTTCCGTTTACACTGAGGATCAGCGGGTCTATCTGGACTTTACCGGCGTCAACGCCTTTGTAAAGGTGATCCGCAATGATACCGTCGTCACTACCCGCGACGGCACTGATACGGATATTGTCATTCCCAACGTCCATCTGTGGAATGGCACTGAGAATCCTTATCTGTATACCTGTGAAGCCGTTCTGCGTGTAGATGGCGTGGAAACGGATATGGTTTCCACCCGCTTCGGTGCCAGAACCTTCCGTTATGTTCGACTTTGCAGCTGATGCAAGAAATCAGGGCGGCGATGTGCGCCCAACGTATCGACATTGGTTACCGCATCGCCCGGTTTGTTACAATGTTCCATTTCTGACAAAGGAGAATAAAAATGAGCGATAACTCCGGCATGAACCGTGCCAAATTTTATCAGCTGGCCCTGTTCCCCATGAACAACGGCGCCACCAACGTCTACTTCGTCCTGATCCTGAGCTATGTTGCCACCTTCGGTGAGAACATCCTGGGTCTGGTTGGCTTCGCCTCCATCATGGTCACCCTGATGCGTCTCTTTGACGCCATC
>JAFTVM010000070.1 GCA_017465745.1 Oscillospiraceae bacterium | reverse complement strand
TACTCCAACACCGGCGGCCAGGCTTCCAAGGCTTCCAACATCGGCCAGGTTGCTCAGTTCGCAGCTTCCGGTAAGGAGACCAAGAAGAAGTCCCTGTCTGAGATCGCTATGAGCTACGGCTATGTCTACGTTGCTCAGATCGCTATGGGCGCTAACCCCAACCAGACCATCAAGGCCATCACCGAGGCTGAGGCTTACAACGGTCCTTCCCTGATCATCGGCTACGCTCCCTGTGAGATGCACTCCATCAAGGGCGGCATGATGAACTGCCAGCAGGAGATGAAGAAGGCTGTCGAGTGCGGCTACTGGAACCTGTTCCGCTTCGATCCCTCCAAGGAGACCGGCAAGTTCCAGCTGGATTCCAAGACTCCCAAGGGCGGCTATCAGGAGTTCCTGATGAACGAGGCTCGTTACAGCCGTCTGACCCGCGAGTTCCCCGAGCGTGCAACCGAACTGTTCGCCAAGAACGAGGCTGCTGCCAAGGAGCGCTGGGAGCACCTGAACAAGCTGGTCGAGATGTACAAGGACTAATCTCCGAAATACAGATCGTCATCTGAACTAAATCACGACCGCCCCCGGAAACGGGGGCGGTTTTCATTCAACGGACTACCTTTGTCATCCTGAGCAAGCGAAGCGTGTCGAAGGATCTTCGCACCGAATTCAAGGAATAGATCCTTTGACTCCGCTTCGCGACCCTCTGGATGACAGATTCGGAGGTTTATTTATGTATTGTACCGTCATCGACATTCGCGGCGACTACGCTTACGTCAAATACGACGACACCGGCGTGGTCTCCGAGATCGCCATCGCCCTGCTGCCCTTTGGCATCGATGTGGGCGACAAACTGAAATTCGAGAATTACGAATTTACCACCGTATAAAAATCACCCCGCTGACCCAAAAAAGTCAGCGGGGTTTTCCATTCAGCAGTAATATTCACTTGGATCCCGCAGCATCCGGGTGATCTCCCCTGCGCCTTCGATCCCCTGCTGGGTGATGGAGGAATGAAAGGCCGTGATGACACAAATCACAAAGGATATGCCGGCGGCAGACAGCCACATCAAGCCCATTTCCCCGGAAAAATCAATGAGTCCGTGGGATTCTCCGAACAGCATGATAAACTCCATGATTGCAAACAGCACCGTCAGCAAAATCAGCCAGAAGGGAGAGAACAGTCCTTTTCCACGGATAAACCGAATTTCCGTTCCGTTTTCCGTTTCCACTACCCTGCCCCAGGCGCGGTTGCACTCATGCGTAATCCGCCTGTTCCATTCATAGGGGCTGTAATAGGCGACCGAGAAGAACGAACCGATGACAATTCCGGTCACGCGCTCACTGAATACGCCAAAGGGCGACATCAGGCAGCCTTTCAGCGCCGAAAGATAGGCCTTCTTCGTCAGATTTGATTCCAGGGTATTCATGCGCTCCCCTCCTGTATCGTTTATTCCATTTCCTCCGCAGCGGTGTCGTGTTCCGGTTCAGGCGCAGCGGGTACATCCTGGTACTTCTCACGGGGCACATTGCGTACTGCAAGGCGGTTGTTGGTGAATTCCCTCAGCAGTGTGTAGAGTACAGATGTCAGCGGGATCATCAGAAGCATGCCGCCGACACCCATCAGGTCACCGCCCACGGTGACTGCCACCAGGACCCACATGCCGGGCAGACCGATGGAATTGCCCACCACACGGGGGTAGATCAGATTGCCCTCGATCTGCTGGACCACCAGGAACATGACGATGAACCAAACAGCCTGCATGGGATCGTTCACCAGAATGAAGAATGCACCCAGGATGCAGCCCACAAACGCCCCCACCAGGGGCACCAGACTGGTAACGCCGATGAGGACGCTGATCAGGGTGATATAAGGCATCTTCAGAATCGCCATGGACACGGCAAACAGGCCGCCCAGGATACAGGCCTCCAGACACTGGCCGGAGATAAAGCTGGAAAACGTCCGGTTGGTCAGCCGCAGGATCCGCACCGTTTCATCGCAAAAACGCTGGGGCAGCAGGGCATACAGCAGCTTCTTGCCCTGAACCGCCAGAATGTCCTTCCGCGCCAGGCAGTACAGCGCAAAAACAATGCCAATGACACCGTCCACCACCGCGCCGGTGATGCCGCCCACCAGCGTGAAGGCGTGGGACGCCAGATTGGACACACTGTTGCCCAGAACATCCATCACCTTTTGGATCAGGCCGGACAGATCGATGGAATCCAGATCGATATTGGCGCTGACCATCTCCAGCAGCTGGGGATTGGCAGCCAGGAAGGCTACGATTTTTTCCTCCACCATGGCGAAAAATGCCACGATCTTGGGCACCAGGATCCGGATCGTGGCGCTGATCTGGGGGATCACCAGCAGGAACACGGCACAGATCACCGCTACCATGACCACGAATGTCAGCGCCATGGCAACTGCCCGGCGGATCCCCGGGGACTTGATATCCAGGTTGGCTTCGATGCCACGCATGGGAACATTCAAAATAAACGCCAGGGTTGCACCCAGAATAAAGGGGGAAAGGATCCCCGTGACGGTATTCCACACAGCGCTGAACCGCTCCGTTTCATTCAGAATCCAGTACAAAACAATGGCGCCTACTACGATCAAAAATATATTTCGAATGGTCTTTTTCTCAATATGCAAGAAAATCCCTCCTCTTCCCTTTCATTATAAGGCTATTCGCCGTACAAATCCAGTTAACAGATTGTAAACACGATCCGCCGCAGCGCAGCGCAGAGGGCGTCGGTATTTTCCTGGTTAGTAGCCCAGCTGGTGCAGAAGCGGACGGCCCGGTGGGTAGGGCTGACCCGTTCCATCTCCACGAATTTGAAATCCCTGGCCAACTCATCCAGGCAGGCGTCGGAAAGGATCGGGAAAATCTGATTGGTGGTGCCGGGAACCAGATAGTCAACGCCCATTTCGTCCAGGGTATGGCGGATCTGATCCGCCAGGGCCACAGCGTGTGCACCAATGCGGAAATACAGCCCATCCTCAAACAGCGCCTTGAACTGAACGCCCAGCAGACGGCCCTTGGCCAGCATACCGCCGTGCTGCTTCATGATGTAGCGGAAATCCTGGGCCAGAACAGGATTGGTGATGACCACCGCTTCCCCGAACAGCGCACCCACCTTGGTGCCGCCGATGTAGAACACATCGCACAGCCGGGCCAGGTCGGCCAGTGTCACCTCATTATCCTTCGCCGCCAGACCGTATCCCAGTCGTGCGCCGTCCAGGAACAGATACAGCCCCTTCTCCCGGCAGACAGCGGACAGCGCTTCCAGTTCCGAAAGAGAATACAGTGTACCCAGCTCTGTGGGGCTGGAGATGTATACCAGCTTGGGCTGGGTGGTGTGCTCAAAGCTTTCGTCCGCATAATGCGCATCCACCACCTGCCGCACCTGATGGGCGGTGATCTTTCCGTCCTCAGAAGGGACAGTCATGACCTTATGTCCGGTGGCCTCCACTGCACCGGTCTCGTGGCTGTTGATGTGGCCGGAAACGGCGCACATCGCCGCCTGATGGGGCCGCAGGGCGGCAGCGACCACCGTCAGATTGGCCTGGGTGCCGCCCACCAGAAAATGAACGGCAGCATTTTCGCAGTTACAGGCCTGCCGGATCAGCCGGGCCGCTTCTGCGCAGTAATGATCCTCGCCGTAACCGGGGGTCTGCTCCAGATTGGTCTTTGTCAGTGCTGCCAGCACCTTTTCGTGGCAGCCTTCCAGATAGTCATTGTGAAAATAGATCATGGGATTCCTCCAAGGTTTTTTCTCTATTTTATTATCCCCTGCCCGTTCTGTCAAGGCGGATTCCATCATAGGCTTTCCCAAGCACACAGCATCGGAGGGGTATGATGACAGACACCATGAAAGACCGGGCCCGGCAGCTGGCTGTGTACATGATCGAAACCGGGGCCACCGTACGGGCCGCGGCGAAGCATTTCGGCATCTCCAAATCCACGGTACATAAGGATCTGAGTCAAAGATTACCCAATTATGATCCCCTGCTCTATCGGCAGGCCCGGGCGATCCTGGACAAAAACCGCCGGGAGCGGCATATCCGGGGCGGTCTGGCCACCCGGCGCAAATACAGGGGCGAATAAAAAGGCGGGCCGCTTGGCCCGCTTCGTTACAGATCGTCCGCATCCTGGATTGGTGTGTCCTCCGGATCCATTGGTCGGCCGGTATAGCTGCCGAAAGGATCCGTGTGGATCACTTCCACCTGCTGGTGATCGGCATTAACGGACTGAGGAAACGCCACATTGAAGTTATTTCTGTGCTTTTCCATCTGCTCACCTCCCCCATTAGCATACCCTTGCAAAGCGGCGTGATTCGTGGTATCATGTACAAAACAAAGGAGGCGGCACAATGTTTGATATCACGCTGATCACCATGGGGAAACTGAAGGAAAAATTCTATATTTCCGCCGCCGAGGAGTACAAAAAACGGCTTGGTGGCTACTGCAGATTCACTCTGCTGGAGCTGCCGGAAGTGCGTCTGCCGGAGAACCCCTCCCCTGCCGAAATCACGGCAGGACTGGAAAAGGAGGCGGAGGCGATTTTTGCGAAGATCCCCAAAGGCGCCTGGTTCTGCGTTTTCACCCCCGAGGGAAAAGAACTTTCCAGCGAAAAATTCGCAGACAGGCTGAAAGAGGTCAAGCTCTCCGGTAAGTCCAGCGCCTGTTTCCTCATCGGCTCCTCCTTCGGCATGTCCCCCCGGGTCAAAGCAAAGGCGGATTTCCGTCTCTCCATGGGGCCCATGACCTTTCCCCACCATCTCGCCCGGATCATGGTGCTGGAACAGCTTTACCGGGCAGAAGCCATCCAGGCAGGCAGCAAATACCACAAATAAAACGGTGCGCATCTGAAGATGCGCACTTTTTATAGCGATATACCTTGACAGATGAGGTACTTCATGTTATTATCAAATCACAAAGGAGGGATGAACATGTCCATTGCGGGCGATCTGATCCGGGGCCATACCGACGCCATCATTCTGGCACGGCTGCTGCAGTCCGACAGCTATGGCTACGAGATCAACAAGACCATCTCCACCCTTTCCGCAGGCCGGTTCGAGCTGAAGGAAGCCACCCTCTACACCGCCTTCAAGCGGCTGGAGGATGCCGGTTTCATCGCCTCCTACTGGGGCGGATCCGGCGCCGGCGCCCGGCGGCGGTATTACACCATTACCCCCGCCGGACGGGAAGCGTCCCACCGGCTGACGCTGGAATGGATGGAGACTAAGGAAATTATGGATAAACTTCTGGACACGGAGGTAGTAAAATGAGAGAAAAGCTGATCCAATATGTCAACCTTCTCTTCGCCGGAACAGACTGCGAGGAGATACGCGACGAAATTCTTCAAAATACCCTGGACCGTTATGACGATCTCATCGCCCAGGGTAAAGCGCCGGAGGCTGCCTACCGGCTGGCCATTGCCGGCATTGGCGACATCAACGAGATCCTGGGCAGCGAACCCCCCAGCCGGGAGACTGTATTGCCCCAGGAAGATGAATCCAAGGCAAAGGAAAACCAGCTGAAGCATGCGGTTTCCATCGCCATGTATATCCTCTGTCCCATCCCGCTGTTTATCCTCAGCGAATTTGGATACGAAACCATGGGACTGTGCATGACACTGCTGCTGGTGGCTGCTGCTACGGCCCTTCGGCTGACCATGAAACGGACTCCAAGGCCCCGGGAAGCTGCCGTACAGTACTCTCCCAGGCAGGAACTGACCAAAAGCATCGATCATGTGATCTGGGTCATCGGCCTGCTGCTTTATTTCATCATCAGCTTTACCTCCGGCGCCTGGATGATCACCTGGATCATCTTCCCCCTCATCGGCGCTGTCCAGGGGCTGGTGAAAGCAATTATGGATCTGAAGGAGGCTGTCGATCATGAAAACTAACGCCATTATCCGCATCATCTTGTTTTCCCTGGCCATCGTGGTGCTGCTGACCATCCTGGGCGTGGGCATCGCCGCACGCTCTTTCATGTTCAACATAGATTCGTCGTTTACCCAATCCGGACTCACAGAGTCTTCCACCGGCACTGCCGACGCGGCTACTGTCCGAAAACTCAGTATTGAATGGGCTGCGGGTACCATCATCATCCGTCCGGCAGACATCACTACCATCACACTGACAGAGACCTGCAGCGAAGATGCCGATCCCATGGTTTGGCTGCAGTCCGGTGATACCCTGAAGGTATCCTCCGTCAAAAGAGAATCCTTCCTGAATTTCGGCTCCGTGCCCAGCAAGGATCTGCTGATCGAAGTGCCCCGGGACTGGGTCTGCGATGGTCTGGAAATCGAAACCGCAGCCGCCAACCTGAACGCGGAATACCTGACCATCTCCAATGTGGATTTTGACGGTGCATCCGGCGTTTTTCGGTTCACCGGCTGTACGGTGGATGCCATGGACATCGACACAGCATCGGGCAACATCTATTTTGACGGCAGCCTGAACAGCATAGACTGCGACGCTGCTTCCGCTGACTGCAAGATCGTCCTGACCAACTGCCCTGACCGCATTGAGATGGATATGGCCTCCGGCGACCTGGACCTGACCCTGCTGGAAAGCTGCGGCTTCACCGCCACGCTGGAAGCCCTCAGCGGTCAGCTGGATACGGATTTTGAAATCACCCATACCGGCAAAGGCTTTACCTCCGGCGACGGCGCATGCCGCATCGACGTCAGCGCCATGTCCGGCGATGTGTACATTCACAAGCTGGAAAACCTCAACTGCGATCATTAAAAAAGATGCCAGCCTTCCGGCTGGCATCTTTCAGCTTCAGAATTCTCCCGCTGCGTACATGACGGCAGACAGAGCGCACAGGGGTGCAGTTTCGCAGCGCAGGATCCGGCTGCCCAGGGTGCAGACCTGGAGTCCGGCATTTCTCGCCTGCTCCACTTCCCGCTCCTCCAGACCGCCCTCGGGCCCTGTCAGCAGACTGACGCTCTCAAAGGGGCTGCTTTCCAGCGCCATGCGCAGCGTGGTGGCGTGCTCATTTTCGTAGAACATCAGCGCCTTGTCGCACCTGGCCGCCTGCTCCAGGGCAGCGGCGTAGCTGGCGACCACCCGAACTTCGGGGATCCGGCCGCGACCGGACTGCTCGGCAGCGGAGGCGGCGATCTTCTGCCACCGCTCCAGCTTCTTTTTCAGACTCTTCTCATCGGGGCGGGACACACACCGGGCGGCGGGAAATGCCACGATCTCATAGGCGCCCAATTCTGTGGCTTTCTGGATCACATGCTCCAGTTTATCCGCTTTCGGGAAGGCCATATACACGCTGACCCGGACGGCAGCCTCCGTGGAAGCCTCCCGGCGCTCCAGGATCTCCAGTTCCACCGCGCCATCAGCATAATCCACCACCCGGCACAGGCACTCCCCGCCTGCCCCGTCACAGACCAGGACTTCCTCCCCTGCTTTCAGCCGAAGCACCTTTGCATGCTTCGCATTCTCCCCGGTCAGGGTCAGGCCCGCTCCTGCCAGCTCCGAAGGATCCACAAAAAATCGCGTCATAACCGCTTCCTCCAACTTTGTTTTCTATAGTTTAGCAGACAAATGCCTCAATAGCAAGGGTTTTCAGAAAAAAGTATTGACAAACGGAAAAGAATTGGGTATAATAATCAGGCTTTGCAAGAGTGTTGGAATGGTAGACAATCACGTTTGAGGTGCGTGTGGCAACCGCCGTGTGGGTTCGAGTCCCATCTCTTGCACCAAAAACCGCTTACTCCATACGGGGTAAGCGGTTTTTTTGCTTCTTAATGGGACTCAAAAGACCGGCACCAGTGTGCACACTGGTGCAAAGGGATGTGGATGGAATCTCACTTACCCCTTTGCACTCGGATATTCATTACAAAGCAGCCGGTATGGCTTCTCATCCTCCTCTATCTTCGGGAACCGGCCCACAGGCGGATTGAAGCGGTTGTCGGTATTGTCATCGTTACACTGACTGACCTCCCCCAGCAGCACAGGCCCTGTCCCCTTCTCCACGGAAAAATCGTGGTAGAGATACTGCTGGATGTGGATGCTTTCGCCGGGCGTCAGCCGGATCTGGGTTCCGGCCGGTACTGTATAGGTGCAGCCGTCGGTGTGGACGGTAACGGCGGAGACATAATCAATCTGCTCGTCCGGCAGGCTGTTGTAGACCCGGATCAGCACATTGCCGCCGCCCCGGTTGATGATATCCTCGGTTTTGAACCAGTGGAAATGATTGGGCGCATACTGCCCCTCTTTCAGGTAAAGCAGCTTCTCTGCGTAGACCTTGGGATATTTCTCCGCCATGGCCCGGTTGCCGTTACGGATGGTGATAAGGGAAAATCCAAACCTGTCAAAATCCCCCAGGCCGTAGTCGGTAATGTCCCAGCCCAGCATGCAGTCCCGGACTTCGTCATACTCATGGCCAATTGTCTGCCACTGCTCCGGTGTAAAGTGGCAGAAGGGCGGCAGATAGCAGCAGTATTTTTCACACATGGCCTCCAGCTCCCGCAGGGCACGGTTAATTTCTGAACGTTTCATAATCGGATTCTCCTTTTTGTTGCTTTTCTTTTATTATCCAATAATCTGTACCAACAAGCAAGAAGATTTTTGGCATTGACTTCACTTTTGTTCATTTCTGTGATACAATATCGAAATAATCGACATGAAGGAGAGATTACATGATCATCGCAGTTACTTACGAAAACGAAAAAATCTATCAGCACTTCGGCCACACCGCCCAGTTCAAGGTCTACCACGCCGAGAACGGCGAAGTTCTGTCCAGCCAGGTGGTGGATACCCTTGGCTCCGGTCACGGCGCTCTGGCAGGCTTCCTGAAGGCATACCATGTGGATGTTCTCATCTGCGGCGGCATCGGCGGCGGCGCCCGGATGGCCCTGGCCCAGGCCGGGATCCAGCTCTTCGGCGGCGTTCAGGGTGATGCTGACGACGCAGTCCAGACATTCCTGGCCGGCGAACTGGCATACAACCCCAATGTCCAGTGCAGCCATCACGCCCACGGCGAGGGCCACACCTGCGGCAGCCACGGCTGCGGAAGCCATAGCTGTCACTAAAATGTAAATGTGGTTATCGGCTTTAGTCAGCAAGGCACAAAATATAGTGTCAGCCAGCGATAGCGACTAAAAGCCTGTCGAATATGGCACCATTCAAGTGTCTGCGGTTAAATCTATAGCAGAACTCGCTGAGATACATTTGCAGATGC
>JAFTVM010000024.1 GCA_017465745.1 Oscillospiraceae bacterium | reverse complement strand
GGTAAAGCTCAGCATCTTTTTCTTGGACATTTCCAACACCATCCTTTGGTGTCAGTATACTCGACAAATTGTCCAATAAAGAGAACCAATTACAACATCTGGTGTCGTGCTGATTAAAGCCGATAACCACAATTGTAGTTTATCGTTCCGAGAAACAAGACGTTCTTTTCTTGCTCCGGAGCAAGAAAAGAACCTTCAAAAGCCCGATAAACTACATGATTTATTTTACTTTTCTTCCATTATATCTGCCCCTTCTGCAAAAGGCAAGGGCAATTGTTTCAGGGCTTCTTCCAGGGCCTCCTCCTTCAGGGCGGCGTAGTTGACCACCAGGCAGCGGCGGTCGTTTTCCGGCACGGTCCCCGCATAGAAGCTGCTGAGGGCCTGGATGCGGATCCCCGCCCGGGCGAACAGGGCTGTCAGCTCCCCGTCGGAACGGTCCGTATCCACCTTCAGCAGGAAGTGCAGCCCCGCATCCTCCTCGTGGATGGTCAGGGCATCCGCCAGGGGGCAGGCCGCCAGGGCGGCCATGACCCGGTTGCGCCGCTGGCGGTAGAATTTGCGCATGCGGTTGATGTGCTTTTCGAAATGACCGCTGTCCAGAAACCGGGCCAGGGTATACTGTTCGAAGCTGGATACGGTGCACGAGTAAAAGCTCAGCTTCTCCCGGAACCGCTGCATCAGCTTCGGCGGCAGGATCATGTAACTGATGCGGATAGAGGGGGCCAGGGTCTTGGAAAAGGTGTTCATATAGATCACCCGGCCGCCCTGGTCCAGGGAGAACATGGCGCTCATGGGGTGGGCGTCGAAGCGGAACTCCGAGTCGTAATCATCCTCGATGATGTAGCCCCCCACATCCGCCGCCCACTGCAGCAGCGCCTGCCGCCGGGACACCGGGGTCACCAATCCCGTGGGGAAATGGTGGGACGGGGAAATATGCAGCACCCGGGCGTCCCCCAGGCATTCCGGCCGGACGCCCCGGCGGTCCATGGGGGCGCTGACGCAGCGGACGCCGCCGGCGGCGTAAATTTTGCGGATCTTGCCATATCCGGGATCCTCCACGGCGTATATTTTGTCCCGGCCCAGCAGCTGGATCAGCAGATTATACAGGAAGTCCGTACCCGCGCCGATGAGGATGTTCTCCGGATCCACCGCCATGCCCCGGAAATCCGCCAGATGCCCGGCGATGGCGCAGCGCAGGCCCGCGATCCCCTGATTGGGCAGCGGCAGCAGCAGCTTCTCGCCGTAGTCCAGCAAGATCTCCCGCTGGAGCCGGCTCCAGACGGAGAACGGAAACTGCTCCGGGTAGGAGCCCGTCAGATCCACCGGCAGGGGATCTTCTGCGGGCCGGGCTGCGGGGGCGGGATGGGGCGCCATCTGAAGCCCCGGCAGAGATTCGACGAAATACCCCACCTTTTCCCGGGCACGGATGTAGCCCTCCGCCAGCAGCTGACTGTAGGCGCCCTCCACGGTGATCTTGCTGACCTCCAGATTCTGGGCCAAGGCCCGCTTGGAGGGCAATTTTTCTCCCGGAGCCAGCTTGCCGGATAAAATATCCCCCCGGATGCAGCGGTACAGCGCCTCATAAAGAGGCACCCCGGGGGATTTTTTTAATTCATAGGTCAACATAATATTACCTCAAGCTGTCGTTTATCGGGCTGTACAACAAGCTGCAACTTACTGCTCTCTCTTGGCGAATCCGTTGGCCCGGTCCCACATGGCGAGGAGGCTTCCCTTTTCCACGGTGATGGAAGCCGCCTGTCCGGTAAAGTGGTTGCTGACCCCCAGCGGAAAGCCGCTGGTGAGCGTTCCGTTATCCAGGGGGTAGTGGAGTCCCCGGATGGTGACGCCCTGCGCGTCTGGCCCCAGACAGAACAGCGACAGGATGCCCGCAGCCTCCGCCGGAAAACGGATGGTTTCCTCGTGGATCACAGTGACCAAATAATCTTTGCCCACCAGATACCCGGTTGCCCCATGGTCAGCCAGGAACTGGAGGGTCTGGAAATTGGCAATGGTATGGTCCAGCCGGGGGCCGTCCATGCTGCCGTAGAAAATAAAATCCCGGAAGCCCAGCTCCAGACCCTTCCGGGCCGCCAGCATGGCGTCGGTGTCGTCCTTTTCCACCGGGAACACCTCCGCCCCGGTGGGGATGAAGCCCAGGGAATCAAAATCGCCGATGACGCCGTGGGGCTTCACACCCAGCTTTTCCAGATGCCGCAGACCGCCGTCGGCGGCCAGAATATAGTCCTGCGCCGTCAGCGGCTTCGCCAGGGCGTCAAACTCCGCCGCGCAGAAGATCACACAGGTTTTCATGGTCATTACCTCACTGATGCATTTTCGGATATTTTACCATATAGAAACGTGGAATTCAAATTGTAGTTTATCGCTCCGATATGGTACACCAATGTAGGGGACGGGTTCCCCGTCCCGTGAACCTTCCGATTACGAATTCGCCGATACAAATGTCAATTCGCCAGGTTTTACCGCCGGGACGGGCGACCCGTCCCCTACAATTGAAAACGTTAAG